>JAAZAQ010000105.1 GCA_012514225.1 Clostridiales bacterium
ATCCTGCGCAACCGCACCCTGGCCAACGACATGCCCGACATCTTCGACGTCAACCAGTACTTCTACAACCACATGGCGGCCATCGACGAGGGCATCGTCAAGCCCCTGGACTTCATCTATGACGTCCCCTGCGTGGACGACCCCTCCAAGACCATCCGGGACATCCTCAACTTCCAGACGATGTCCATCGGCCACGTCGGCGACCACTACTACCTGATGCCCGACACGCTGTACACCTCCGGGCTGTGGTACGACGCCAAGATGTTCCGCGACAAGGGCTACGAAGTGCCCAAGACCTGGGACGAGTTCGTCGCCCTGGGCGAGAAGGCCAAGGCGGACGGCAAGTACCTGCTGCTGTACACGACCAAGTACGGCGGGGAATACTTCCAGCAGTACTGGTTCGACCCGCTGCTGCTGTCCCTGGACCTGGAAGCCTACGGGGACCTGCAGAACCTCAAGGAGAACGCCTGGAGCCACCCGGCGGTCCGCAAGGCGCTGGAGCTGACCGTGGAGCTGATCGACAAGGGCTATGTGGACCAGGTGTCCGGCACGCTGGACATCCCGGAGACGCAGATGGAGTTCTGCAACGGCAACGCGCTCTTCTACGCCTGCGGCTCCTGGCTGGAGGCGGAGATGGCGGGCAACTGGCCGGAGGGCTTCGAGCTGACCTACCTGGCCTTCCCGCCGCAGAAGGAAGGCGAGCCCAGCTACAACGTGGTCGCCCCCGTCGTCAGCGCGGTGGCCGTGACGACAAAGAACGAGGACCTGGTCAAGGAATACTACCGCTACATGCTCTCCGACCCGGAGACCATCGAGAAGATCATCGGGTTCACCATGAATGGCCTGCCCATCAAGGGGTTCTCCGAGAAGTACGGCCACCTGCTGCCCGCCTCGGTCAACTCCTGCTGGCAGCAGATCGACGCCGGCCGCGTGCTGAGCGTGGGCGACAGCATGCCGCTGTTCTACAACGACTGCGTGGACCTGCTCAATGACCTGAGCGGCGCGCTGACGGCCAAGACGATGTCGGTGGACGAATACATCGACACGCTCAACCAGTACTTCGCGGAAAAAATCGCCGACGAGGACGTCGTGAAACGCCACTTCGACATGGAAGGCATCATGGAGGCCCTGAAAGAGTACAGGTAAGTTCCGGGGGCGGCCGGGAGGGAAACCTCCCGGCTGCCCGATTCGTTCACGGAGAAAGGTTTGGCTTCAATGACCACAATTGGTTCCGGGCAAAACACGGCGCCGGCTTCCGGGGGCGCCGGCGGAAAAGTGAGGCGTTCACACGCGGAGCGCTCCAGGAGATGGTTCATCTTCCTGTTCTCCGTGCCCGCGCTGGCGTTTTACTTTTTCTTCCGCTTCCTGCCTTCCATCATGGGGTTCGCCATCAGCCTGTTCAACTGGAAGGGCGTCTCCCTGAACATGAAGTTCATCGGGTTTGATAATTACAGCCGGTTGTTCCAGGACAGCGTGTTCTACAAGGCCCTGGGCAACCACTTTTACATTTACCTGCTCAATACCGCCATCGTTTTCGTCCTGGCCATCGCGCTGGCGGTCCTGATCACCAACAGCAAGCTGAGGGAGCGCAATTTCTACCGCATCATGCTGTTCTTCCCCTCGGTCGTGCCGGCGGTCATCGTCAACGTGCTGTGGGTCAGCGTGTACAACCCCAATATCGGCATGCTCAACAGCCTGCTGGGCATGCTGGGCATCGCGGGGCAGAACTGGATCGGCGACGGGGCCATCGTCAAGAACTCGCTCATCTTCGTCATGGTATGGTATTCCCTGGGCTTTTACATGGTGCTGTTCATGGCGGCGGTGCTCAACATCCCGGCGGACTTGTTCGAGGCTTCCCGCATCGACGGCGCGGGGACCGTCCGGCAGACCTTCTCCATCACCATCCCGCTCATCTGGGAGCAGGTCCGCACCGCGCTGGTGTTCTTCATCGTCACCTCCTGCGGCGTCGGGTTCAACGTCGTGTTCATGCTGACCAAGGGCGGGCCCAGCAAGGCGTCGGAAATCCTGCCGTCCTACATGTATTTGCTGTCCTTCGGCGGCCAGAGCAAGTTCGGCTACGCCATGTCCGTGGCGGTCATGATCATGCTGATCACCACCTTCCTGGCCCTGCTGCTGCTGCGCCTGACCAAGCGCGAAAGCCACGAGATGTAAAGAGGCGAAGAGATGACAACGAGAACAGACGATTTGAGAAGCGGGGTCAAACAGGCGCTTCTGCACAACCTGATCCGCATCCCGCTGCTGCTGTACGTGATGACCATCATCGTCCCGTTCGTGTTCATGCTGATCAACTCCTTCAAGTCCAGCCGCGAGTTTTACAACAACTTCTGGAGTTTGCCCAGCACGTTCAACTTTGACAACTATCTCCACGCCATCGAGACCAGCGGCAT
>JAAZAQ010000106.1 GCA_012514225.1 Clostridiales bacterium
ACGTCGCTGACGCGGTTGGGGGCGCTCTCCTCGTCCATGCCCAGATGGCTGAGCAAAATGATATAGTCGGCCCCGGCGCCGGCCAGCTCGTCCACTTGCGCCTGCGCGGCCAGATACAGGGCCTCCCCCTGCAGGAAGTCCAGGCCGCGCACCTTGTCCGGGTGCGCCTTGGTCAGGGTTTCCGGCGTGGTCAGGCCAAAGACGCCCACCTTCATGCCGTTGGGCATCTCGAAGATCTTGTTGGCTTCAAAAATCAGCTCCTGGCTCAGGTGGTCCAGGATGTTGGCGCTGAGGATGGGGAACTGCGCCTCGCCGGCCAATTGCCGGAGATTGTCGGCGCCCCAGTCGAACTCGTGGTTGCCCGGGGTCATCGCGGCGTAGCCGGTCAATCCCATGAACCGGATGGCGTTTTTGCCATAGCCCAGGTTGACCAGCGGCGTGCCCTGGCTGGCGTCGCCGGCGTCCAGCAGGAGGACGGAGACGCCCTGTTCCTCCAGGTCCTTCTTGTATTGGGCGATGGCGGCGTAGCCCAGGATGCCGGCCTGGGGGTCGGCCACCATGCGGCCGTGGACGTCGTTGGTGTGCAGAACGACCAGTTTCTGCGGTTCGGCTTCCTCCGCCAGGCCGGACAGGGACAGGCCCAGCACCAGCATCAGCGCCAAAAGGGATGCGAAGAGACGCTTCTTCATGGATACCACCTTTCTTCAAGTTCGCTTTGTCGGGGAAATTGCTTCGTCCATCCGATATATACCCGGATTCCCGCGTTCTTTGTCTGATTTGGCGAAAAATCTTCGGAAACCGCCATGCCCGGCGCGCTTGGCGGCATGCGGGGCAGCGCGCCAGCGCGGGCGCGCGCCCCGAAGGACGTTTTACCCAAAATTTACCGCAGCCCTACCCCGCGGCACGATGAAGTGATATAATCAACCTGTCTGTGCAAAGCACAACTATAAACGGAGGAGAATCCAGATGAAGAAAACCCTTGCGCTCATGCTGGCTGCCCTGCTGTGCCTGACGGCTGTCAGCGCACTCGCCGCCGAACCCGTCAAAATGGACAAACTGACCTTTGAGTTCGTGCCTTCCAAGGAAGCGGACGTCATCATCCAGGGCACCCAGAACCTGCCCGAGCTGGTCAAGGCCGAAATGCTCAAGAACGGCTATGATATCGGCGAAGTTGTGATTTCCGTCGGCACCGACTACAACGCCACCGGCGAAGCCATGGCGACCGGCGCCATCGACGTGGGCTGGCTGCCCGGCGGCACCTACGCGCTGTATTCCAAGGAAGTGGACGTCATCCTGACCGCCACCCGCAACGGCCTGTCCAACGACTCCACCAACCCCGTGGACTGGAACGGCGAGGCCAACAAGACCCTGAAGGACGGCCCCCAGGTCACCTTCTACCGCTCCCTGATTTACGCCGCCCCCTCGCCCTACGGCAAGGAGCTGGCCGCCAAGGTCAACGCCGGTGAAAAGCTGACCTGGGAAGACCTGGACAAGGCCTCCTGGGGCGTGATGCGCAACTCCTCCTCCGCCGGCTATATCTATCCCACCCTGTGGCTGATGGAAAACTACGGCAAGAAAATCACCGACCTGAGCAACGTCGCCACCCTGGCGGGCTATCCGGAGGGCTTCGCCCTGGCCGCCGCCGAGAACATCGACATCATCGTCTGCTACGCAGACGGCCGCAACGACTATGAGCTGGCCTGGACCATCCCGACCACCGAGGCGGACGAGACCGGCAAGGGCGGCATGGGCCGCGAGAAGTCTATCTGGGAAGAGCTCAACGTCATCGGCGTCACCGAGGGCATCTACAACGACACCGTTTCCGTCACCCGCGAGAAGCCCGAAATCTACAACCCCGAGTTCATCAAGGCCCTGCAGGACAGCCTGATTTCCATCATCAACACCCCCGAGGGCAAGGCGATTTTCGACATCTACAGCCACGCCGGCTACGCGGTCGCCACGGACGCCGACTACGACGGCGCGCGCGCGGCCCTGGAAGTCGTCAAATAAGTTCCCGCGACCTCTATCAGGGAGGCCGGCCTCATCGGCCGGTCTCCCTTTCAATGAAACGTACGCAAGGGGCAGCATGATACAGTTTGTCAACGCGGGCAAGACTTATCCGGGCGGCGTGGTGGGCCTGAAAAACGTCAGCCTGACCATCAACCAGGGCGAATTCGTGGCCATCATCGGCCTGTCCGGCGCCGGGAAGAGCACCCTCATCCGCACCGTCAACCGCATGATTGACGTGACCCAGGGCCAGGTACTGGTGGACGGGGTCGACGTGATGACCCTGAAGGGCAGGGAGCTGCGCCGCTTCCGGCGCGGAATCGGGATGATTTTCCAGTCCTTCAACCTCGTCACTCGCGCCACCGTGGTCAAGAACGTCCTGGCCAGCCGGGTGCCGGACATGAACTTTTTTTCCGTCCTCCTGGGCCTGCATTCCCGCAAGCGCGAGCTGGAGGCGCTGTCGGCCCTGGACCGCGTGGGCATCCTGGAAAAGGCCTACACCCGCTGCGACCAGCTGTCCGGCGGCCAGCAGCAGCGCGTCGCCCTGGCCCGGACCCTCAACCAGAACCCCGCCATCATCCTGGCGGACGAGCCGGTCGCGGCGCTGGACCCCGTCACCGCGCGGCAGGTGATGAGCGACTTCAAGCAGATCAACCAGGACCTGGGCATCGCCATCCTGCTCAACATCCACCACGTGGACCTGGCGCTGGACTACGCCGACCGCGTCATCGGCATCCGCGCGGGCGAAATCGTCTTCGACGGGCCTTCCGCCAAGGTCACCCAGGAAATCCTGGACGAAATCTACGGCGGCGCGCCCGTGCCCAAGGCGGGGGACGAGGAGGGGCGCAAATGACCCAGCCCAGGCGGCAATACCGCCCCAACGTGCAGGCGGGTTCCCGGCTGGCGGACGCCGCGCCGGAGCGCAGGGCGAAGCGCCGGCGTGTCCCGCCGGAGCTTGTCGCCTACGTCCTGCTGGGGCTGGGGCTCGCGCTGTATCTCCTCTCGCTGGTCTTGGGCGGCTCCGCGGCCCGCGTGCTGGAGCCGCTGGGTCTGATGATTGTCGGTGTCGCCATTATATACTGGCTTGTTCAGCTTTATCTGGTACCCGTCCCCGTGACGCTGGAGAACGGCCACTCCGTGGACCGGCCCCGCTCCCGCACGCTGCTGGCGCTCGCCTTCCTGCTGCCGGCGGTCGGCCTGTCCCTGTGGGTGACCCGCTTTGAGCTGGGCATCATCTTCCGCCGCGGACACTACATGGCCGGCATCCTGGGGGACATCTTCCAGCCGGATTTTGAGTATTTCAACAAGGTCTGGCCCCCGCTGGTGGACACGGTCAAGATGTCCCTGGTCGGCTCCGCCCTGGGCTCCTTCCTATCGCTGCCCTTTGCCGTCCTGTCCAGCTCCAACATCAACCGCAACCCGGTGGTGCTCTCCCTGCTGCGGGTCGTCATCAACGTCGTGCGCACCCTGCCCACCCTCATCATCGCCTCCGTCAGCGCGCTGATTTTCGGCCTGGGCACCTTCGCCGGCACGGTCGCCATCACGCTGTTCACCTTTGGCGTGGTGGCCAAGATGCTGTATGAGAGCATCGAAACCATCGACATGGGGCCCTTCGAGGCCATGGAATCCCTGGGCGCCAACCGCTTCCAGGCGTTCTGGACGGCCTGCATGCCCCAGATTCTGCCCACCTACCTGTCCCATTCCCTGTACAGCTTTGAGATGAACATCCGCGCCGCCTCCATCCTGGGCTACGTGGGCGCGGGCGGCCTGGGCATCCTGATTGCCGAGCGTGTCGGCTGGCGCGACTACCGGGGCCTGGGCATGGTGCTGCTGGCGCTGTTCGTGACTGTCCTGGTCATCGACAACTTGTCCGGCTGGCTGCGGAAAAAACTGAGTTGAGGAGCGCCTGATGAGCCAATTCCAACCCTCCCCCCGGGCGCTGGAGCAGTACGGGCGCCGCCCCCACGGCTGGTGGAAGACCGCGCTGGTGTTCCTGGCGCTCGCCGCCGCGCTGTACTGGTCGGCTTCTGGCATCGAGTTCAAGGGGGTCACCACCAAGGGCAGCGAGGTCGCCTATGGTGTCATCTACGGCATCTTCAACCCGGACCCCAGCGTGCTGTTCGACATGAGCCCCTTCGGCGTCGCCTACCTGCTGTTCGAGACGGTGGCCATCGCGCTGCTGGGCACGCTGTTCGGCGGCCTGCTGGCCGTCCCCTTCGCCTTCCTGTCCTCGGAGAAAATCGTGCCCAGGCCCGTGGCCTTCCTGTCTCGCTCCCTGGTCATGCTGGTGCGCACCATCCCCAGCCTGGTCTGGGCGCTCATCTGGATCCGGGTCACCGGCCCGGGCGCGCTGTGCGGCGTGGTCACCCAGAGCGTATGCTCCATCGGCATGATTTCCAAGATGTACGTGACGGCCATCGAGGACGTCGACACCCGCATCCTGGAGTCCCTGAACGCCATGGGCTGCACCACCTTCCAGAAAATCCGCTACGGCATCCTGCCGCAGCTGACCGCCAACATGGTGTCCACCGTCATCTACCGCTTTGACATCAACATCAAGGACGCCTCCACCCTGGGCGTCGTGGGCGCGGGCGGCATCGGCGCCGTCCTCATCCAGACCATCTCCACCCGCCGCTGGTCCATGGCCGGCGCCTTCCTGACGGGCATGATCCTGCTGATGCTGGTCATCGAGTACTTTTCCACCCGCCTGCGCAAGCGCCTGGCCCAGGGGCTCTGATTCCTGCCGCGCTCTTCATGTCGTCCGCCATCTGCCTGTTGCCCCCTGTCCGGGCTGCGTTTCCCGGATGAAAACCTGTTTATCCGGCGGGGGCGGGGGGTATATATCCTTTGCCGGAAGGCTTGAAGATGAAAGGTGGAATTGAAATGTCAGTGATTACCATTACCAGCGAGAACTTTGAGAAGGAAGTGCTTCAGTCCGACAAGCCCGTCCTGATTGACTTCTGGGCGCCCTGGTGCGGGCCCTGCCGGATGGTCAGCCCCGTGGTCGAGGAAATCGCCGGCGAGCATCCCGAAATCAAGGTCGGCAAGGTCAACGTGGACGAGCAGCAGGATTTGGCGCGCAAGTACCGCATCATGAGCATTCCCTCGCTGTACGTCTTCAAGAACGGCGAAGTCGCCAACAAAACCGTCGGCGCGGTGCCCAAGGCGAACATCCTGGCGATGCTGCAGTAAGCCCGTTTCGTTCGGCAGGCTTTGTCCAACCCGGCAGCGCCATGGCGCGCCGGGTTTCCCTATTGCGCCGGCTGCCGCCGGTTTGCGGAGGCAGCACGTGGCCGGGCCGGATACCTCGCGGGCCGCTTGTTGACACCAGTTCCGCAAGCGCGTACAATTGTTACAGAAGTATTGACTACTTTGAAAGAATGATGAAGGAGGGTTGCGAATGACCAGATTCTGTCGCTTGACCGCCCTTTTGCTGTCCCTTGCCTTGCTGGTCACCCTGTCTGCCATGCCCGCCCTGGCCGAGGATGCCGCCGTGACGGAGCAATCCCCTGCCGTGACGGAGGAACAGCCGGCGGAACCCCGGCCGGACGAGCCCGTCCCCGCGGCGGAGGAATCGCCTGCGCCGGGCCCCTCCGCGTCCCCCGCGCCGGCTGCCACCCTGCCCATCCTGCCCCGCGACCAGATTCCGCAGCCCAACGCCGACGCCAAGGCGGAAGCCGTCGTGACCGAGCCGGGCGGCGTCGCCCTGTTCGAGCTGCCCGCCAGCGAATCCGCCGTCCTTTCGCAGCTGCCGGAAGGCAGTGTGCTGGGGCTGGTCATCCTGGGCAATCCCTGGAGCAAGGTGAAGCATGGCGAGCTGACGGGATACGCGCCGACCTATGCCCTGAGCTTCGGCTACGGCTCCCCCCAGCCGGTCATCGCGCTGGTGGCCGCGCCGGGCGGCAAGCTGACCCTGCGCGCGGAGATGGCCACCCGGTCCAAGGCGCTTGCCAGCATCCGCAGCGGCCGCGCGGTCCTGCTGATGGCCCGGGGGGAGACCTTCTCCCTGGTGCGCCACGAGGGCAGGGAGGGCTACCTGCTGACGCAGTACCTGCGCGAAGTGGCCGTCGGCCGGGACATGGGCCTGCTGACGGGGGTGGTGAGCATCGAGCCGTCGCGGGAAGCCAACGTGCGACTGCGCGCCGAGCCCAGCCGGAAGGGCGCCGTCTATACCACGGTCAAGTCCGGGCAGTCCGTCGTCGTGCTGGACATCCAGGACGGCTGGGCGCGGATTGAGTACGAGGGTTACCATGGCTACATGATGGCGGAATACCTCAAGCGCTTCGACTGAGCGCTGTCGAATTTCTTCTGTTTTATAGCGGGGCACGCCCCGCTTTTTCATACAGGCCAGCTCGCGGCGTTGTGCCTCGGCGGCCTTTGCCCGGCATCGGCGGGTGTGCTATGCTGAGCGCTGAAAACACAAAGGAGAAAAGCGATGAAAAAGATCCTGCTGTATGGCATGACCGGGGAGAAAAGCTGCTTCATGCACGTGCTGCTCAACGCCGTGCAGCTCTCCGAGGGCGGGGCGGAGGTCCGCGTGGTTTTCGAGGGCGCGTCGGTCAAGCTGGCGCCGGTCCTTGACGCGGAGCAAAACCCCGTCTACCTCAAGGCCCGGGCGATGGGCCTGCTGGCGGGCATCTGCCTGGCCTGCTCCAGGACCCTGGGCGTGTACGAGCAAAACGCCGCCCTGGGCCTGCCGATGCTTTCGGACATGAGCGGCCACGCCGGCATGAAGCCCTTTGTCGACCAAGGGTACGCCGTCGTCAGCATGTAAGCCGCCGAAATCGGGGAAAGGGGAAGGACATGAGGAAGTTCCAGTGGCTCAACGAGAGCGGCATCAAGGAGGAGGGGAACCGGCTCACCCTGAAGGCGCCTGCCCGCACGGATATTTTCAACTTTGGCATGAAGCTTGGCGCGGACGGCATCCCGGAGGACTCGGTTCACAACGCTCCCTTCTATTACACCCTGGTGAAAGGCGACTTCGTGCTGAAGGCCAGGGTCTCCCTGAAGTTCGTGTCCGATTATGACGCCGGCGCGCTGCTGTTCATGCAAGACCTGAAGACCTGGGTCAAGCTGGCTTTCGAGCAGACGGACTTCGGCACCCGCGCCGTGGTCAGCGTGGTCACCCGGGTGCATTCCGACGACGCCAACGGCTGCAACATCGAGGGGGAGACGGTCTGGCTGCAGATGGCCCGGGCGGGCGATCATTTCGCGCTGCACTATTCCCTGGACGGCGAGCGCTACGACATGGTCCGGGTCTTCCGCCTCAAGGCCGCGCGGACGCTCAAGGTGGGCCTCCTGGCCCAGTCCCCGCTGGGCGAAGGCGGGGACCGCGTGTTCGAGCACGTGAGCCTCGAGGAGAGGACCATCGGCAACCTCCGCTCGGGGGTTTGACGCCGCAGGGCGGCGGGAAAAGGCGGACCGGCCCTTCTTTGGGCGGCCGGGCGATGGGCTTTCATCCCGCTTGCCATCCGGCCTTAGGGCCGATATGATGAAAAAGAAGGAACAACAAGGAGGCGCGGCCGGATGTCGGGCATCAAGGCGCTGCTGAGGCGCAATCCCCTGATAGACACGCTGATCAACCTGCGGGGCAACGCGCGCGCCTGCATTTATACCGAGCCGCTCTGGGGCGTGCCCGTCAACCTCTACCTGCCCCTGGCCGCCAAGTACATGGAGGCGCTGGGGCTGGACAACGTGAAAATCGGCGTGGTGGTCACGGTCTACCTCTTGAGCCAGATGCTCTTTTCCCTTATTGGCGGTGTGATGACCGACCGCCTGGGCAGACGGTGGACGACGGTGATTGCCGATGTCTTCGCCTGGATCATCCCCTTCCTGCTGTGGATGAACGCGCAGGGCTTCGCCTGGTTCGTCATTGCGGCGGCGTTCAACGGGGCCAACCGGATTTCCGAGAACTCCTTCGGGCTGCTGATGGTGGAGGACACCCCCAGGCACTTGCTGGTCAGCCTGTACGCCTTTTTGAACATCGCCACCCTCCTGGCCGGTTTCGCCGCCCCGCTCACCAGCCTGCTGGTCAGCCGCTTCCCCCTGGTCAGCGTGATGCGCGGCCTGTATTTCTTCGCCTTCCTGAGCATGGCGCTCAAGATGTACCTGCTGCACCGGCTGACCCGGGAGACCGCGGCGGGGGAGGCCCGGAAAAGGGAACTGAGGGGCAAGCCCCTCGGCTACGCGCTCAGGGGCAGCGGCCGCGTGCTCAGGTCCATGTTCAGAAAGCGCGAGCTGATGCTGGTCCTGGGGATTATGTCCTGCGTCATGGTCATCCGCAGCGCGACGGAAAACTTCTGGCCCCTGCTGCTCACGGGCGGCCTGGGCATCGGGGAGGAGTCCCTCCCCCTGCTCTCCGGCCTGCGCTCGGTGGTGATGCTGGTCGGGTACTTCACCCTGTCCCAGCGCCTGTCCCCCAAGCGCTTCTTCAAACCCATCGGCATCGGCCTTTCCATCCTCTTCCTGCTGCACCTGATGCTCTTCCTGCTGCCCCGCAACGCGGCCTTCCTGGTCTTCCCGGGCGTCGTCGCGGAAGCGGTCGCGCTGAGCATGCTCATCCCCCTGTTCTCCAGCCTGCAGATGCTGCTGCTGGACCAGTCGGAGCGCGCCCGGATGTTCGGCTTCTCGTTGGCGTTCAGCCTGCTGGTGACCTCGCCCTTCGGCACCCTCAACGGGTTTTTGTCCAAGTGGCACCTGGCGCTGCCGATGCTGCTCTCGGCCCTGCTGGCCCTGGCGGCCCTGTTCCTGCTGATGAAACTGCGCGCGGCGCTGGATGTGGAGACGCTGGATGAGCCGGAAACCGCAAACGCCTGAGCTGGTCGGCCTGGCCCGTTTGCTGGAAGGTCGGAAGCTGTTCCTGCTGGACATGGACGGCACCCTCTACCTGGGGGACACCCTCTTTCCCTTCGCCGCCGGGTTCCTGCAGGCCATCCGGGACAGCGGCGCGTCCTACCTGTTTTTGACCAACAACTCCAGCAAGGGCACGGACGCCTATGTCGAAAAGCTGACGCGGCTGGGCATCCCCGCCTCTCCCGGGGATTTCTTCACGTCCACGGACGCGGCCTGCAGCCATCTGCGCACGCATTACCGGGGTCGGCGGATTTACGCCCTGGGCACGGAGTCCTTCAAGGCCCAGCTGCGCCGCGAGGGGTTTCCGGTGACCGACAGGGTCGAAGAGGACGTCGATTGCCTGCTGATGGGATACGACACCGAGCTGACCTACCAGAAGCTCATCGACGCCAGCGTGCTGCTGGGCCGGGGGGTCGAGTACCTGGCCACCAACCCGGACTGGGTCTGCCCGACGGCCTTCGGCTACGTGCCCGATTGCGGCTCCATCGCCCAGGCCCTGGAGCACGCCACCGGCCGCCTGCCGCGCTTTTTGGGCAAGCCAGAGCCGGAAATCGCGCTGCTGGCAATGGAAAAGGCGGGCGTCAAGCCCGGGGAGACGGTGCTGGTGGGCGACCGCATCTACACGGACATCCTCTGCGGCAAGCGCGCCGGCGCGGCGACCATCCTGGTCTTCTCCGGCGAAACCACGCCGGAGGTCTGCCGGCAAAGCGCGACGCAGCCTGATTTCGCGGTGGAGAACGCGGGGTATATTCAAAAAGCGATGGAGTACGCGCGAAATCGCGGGAACTGAGCGCAGTTTATGGGCGCGGCGGCGCCGGAAAGCAGGCACACCATGAAATGGCAGGGCAGAAGGCAGTCCACCAACGTCAACGACCAAAGGGGACGCCCGGTTGCCGGGAGGACGGTCGCCAAGGGGGGTCTCGGCGTCGTCGCCGCGCTGGTCCTCTTCCTGCTCACCGGCAACGGCAGTTTCCTGACCGACCTGCTGGGCGGCGGTGTGCAGGCGCCGCCCGCGCCTTCCGGGCGTGAAAGCGGCTACACCGAGACCGCCCGGGAGAAGACGCTGTTCGAGTACGTTTCCGTCGCGCTCGCGGACATCGAGGACACCTGGAACCAGGTGCTGCCCAGGTCCCAGTACCGCGCCCAGTACGAGGAGCCGCGGCTGACCATCTACAACGACTACGTCGACACCGCCTGCGGCGGCGCCAATTCCGGCGTCGGACCCTTCTACTGCCCGGGGGACAAGACCATCTACCTGGACCTGAGCTTCTATGACACCCTGGTTCAGCGCTACGGCGCCCAGGACGGCGACTTTGTGATGACCTACGTCATCGCCCACGAGGCCGGCCACCATGTGCAGACCCTGCTGGGCGTGACGAGGGAGCTCAGCGCGCTGCGCCAGCAGGCTGCGTCCGGCGCCATCAGCCAGGCGGACTTCAATCGATACAGCGTCGCCTATGAACTGCAGGCGGACTACCTGGCCGGCGTGGTTGCGCGCTACATGCAGCAGCGCGGCTACCTGGAGAGGGGCGACCTGACCGAGGCCATGAGCGCCGCCGCCGCGGTCGGCGACGACGCCATCCAGCAAAAGGCCCAGGGCTACGCCGACCCGGACACCTTCAACCACGGCACCAGCGAGCAGCGCCAGGAATGGTTCAAGCGCGGATATGAGGCCGGGGACCTGTCCGACTGGGACACCTTCCGGGAAATCATATGATGGGGCAGGTCAAAGCCCGCCCTGTTCGCGGCGGCCTTCTCCTGCTCGCCGCGATTCTGGCGCTGAGCCTGAATGCAGC
>JAAZAQ010000107.1 GCA_012514225.1 Clostridiales bacterium
ACCGTTGCCGGAGTGGCGGAATGGCAGACGCAGAGGACTTAAAATCCTTTGGCCGATGGCCGTGCGGGTTCAAGTCCCGCCTTCGGCACCACGCCGCCGCGGACGATGCCTGGTTCGCGGCGGCTTTTCATAAACGCCGCCGGCGGCACGCGTCCATCCCCAATCACTGATGAAGATTACGCCGCGCCAATCCGGAACCACGATTCATTGAGTACCGCGCCTTCCTCTTGTACCGGGACAGCCCGTTGCCAGATCACACCAAGGAGGTGCCTTCCTTGAAACAATGCCCCCGCTGCGGCAGCCGGGACGTCGCCGAGTACCGCTTCGGCATGCCCGTTTTTTCCGGGGAGCTGATGGACCAGATCAAAAAGAAGGAAATCAAGCTGGGCGGCTGCTGCGTTTCCGGCAACGACCCGCAATACCACTGTAACGCCTGCCGGCTGGACTTCGGCTTTCCCCAAGGCGGAGACGGAGGGGAGGGTGCGCCGCCGGCGTAAGGGCCGCAGGGAAACGGGCCAAAGGGATACAACCGGATATACCGGCAAGTCTGGGATGCGACCCTTCACGGCGCCATTTGTTGCTTTTTCAGCCGCCCGCCGTCAAGAGAAGGGAGCAGGAAGCAAAAAACGCGCGACAATCACCCTATTCCGCGTCCGCCCGGTACAGCCACACGCTCAGCGCGCCGTTCTGGGGCAGGGCCTCCAGGCGCAGGGCATAGGGCAGGATGTTGGTAAACTCAAAATCGCTGTATGCCCCCACGGCCGCGTCCAGCCCCGCCGGCGCGTACCGGACGCCGGACTGCTGGTGCAATTCCCACTGCGTAATCCGCGCCGGGACGCCCAGGACGGCCTGCAGCAGGGTGGTTGACACCTGGCACACGCCGCCGCCCTCGCTTGAGCCGTCCCCGCCGATGCTGGGCGCCATCTTGTAGCCGTTGGACCGGCGGTAAGGCCCGGTGACGGCGTTGAAGGAGAAAGTCTCCCCCGGCTTCAGGACGATGGCGCTGACACGGGCGGACGCCAGGGCGATGTTTTCCTGGCGGTTGGCGCCCAGCTTGCCCCCGGTATACTGGTTGTAAAAGGTGGTCGCCCCGCCGACCAGGTCCCCGGGCTGCGCTTCGTCCCAGGGGACGTATTCCGCCAGTTCGAAGGCGCCGGGCGGCAGCAGGGCGAAGGAACGCATCATGGGGACGACCGCCTGCCCCCCTTCCATCCGCGCGACGGCGACCCGGTCGTCCGGCTGCAGGCTGTTGCCGCGGTAACCGTCCACCGCCGCGTCGGCCGCAAGGGTCATCCGGGCTGCGCCCAGGCGCTCCGGCGCGCCGGGTACCGGATACCGCGAGGAATCCTCCAGCCGGAACATCCACAGGAAGCGGGTGCGTGCGTAGCCCACTTTCTTCTCCAGGCGCACCTTGCTCCATTCCGCGCCGTATTCCAGCACCTCCAGCGCGTCGCCGACCCGGGCCTGGCGCACGCGCCGCGCGCCGTCGTCAGGCCGTTGGCGCAGGCTGAACTCCGTGCGCACCCGCGCCAGATATGCCGCCCCCATGCCCTGGGCGGACGGCGCCAGACACAGCGCCAGCAATACCGCCATCAGGGCGATTCCGCATCGTTTCCCCATACCCGCTCCTTTATATTCTTCCAATCATTGGATATCATACAGGATTTTGCGCCCGGTTTCATCCCCAAAATGCGCGCGCGGCCAAGTCTGTTCGCTTGCGCCGCGTTCACGATTGATAAAAAAGCCACGGGGTCACAGCGGGGAAAGAAAGGCGTTTGCCTCCCGACAGCCCTTTTGCCCGCTGCGCTTTGCGCACCGGAAGCCCCGGCGACAAAAAGGGCGGTTCCCCGCCCCCGTCCCGCAAGGTTTGCCCGCCCGGGGTCAGCTTTGCTCGCCCGCCGGCGCCGCCGCCAGGCGGCCGAACTCCTCCCCGTCGCAGTAGTCCACCAGCAGCAGGCAGGCCTGCAGCTCGTCCTGCGGCCGGTCCCGCAGCGGCATGGGGCGGTTGAACAGGTTCCCCATCTCCGTGCCGGCGGAGGGATAGGCGGTCACCCACAGCCCATCCAGCCGCCACCCTTCCGGGTCCGCCGTGCCGGAAAAGGCACACGTCGCGTAGCGCGGGCCGCCGTCGGCGAGAAACTCAAACCTGCCCTCGAACCCCCGCCCGTCCGGCTCCAGGGTTACATGAAAGCCGGCGTCCTCCAGGAAGGGGTCGTCCGCTCCTTCCCCCTCCTTCACGCCCGCGACATAGCGCCCGGACAGCGCGCGCGGCAGGACGAAGCCCGCAGGCTCGAACCCAGCGGGCAGGAACCGCCCGTTTTTCAGCGCCTCCGCCTCGTGCTCCAGGCACAGCGGCGTCCGGACGGCCGGCATCCATTCCAGCGGCACGACGTCCATCAGCGGCTGGAAGTAGGCGTCCTCCCCGTCGCCGTCCTCCTGCTCCGTTTCAGGCGGCAGGACAACAAACCCGCCGCAGCCCGTCCTCCCTTCCAGGTACATCACCGCGGCGCCGGCGCCCTTGACGCGCCCGTCCGCCGCCAACAGCCCCAGCAGGAAGTAGGCCTCCTGGCAGCAGGCGTCCAGGCCCACGCTGAAGGTCTTGCACCAGACGCTTTCCCCCGCCCCCGGCTTGCCGAACAGCGCCCGGCTGTCCGGGCGGTACCCCCGGCCCTCCAGCATCTCCGGGTTTGCCGGGATGCCCGCCAACCAATCCGAATAATATTTGTTCCGATGCTTCATACGCACGCCCTCCTTTGTTTTCTTGCTTCCATTGTACCGGGGCGGGCCGCGCAATCGGTCACTTTGAAAGCGACATTTGCGTTCAAAGCCCCCGCCGGAAAATGGCGGGGCATGGTATACTCCGGCCAGGGAACCCCTTGCTCCATTTCGCCTGACGGCCGTGCATGCCGGCCCCCCTCCTCCGCCAACCGCCGAAAGGAGCCCCTTGGAAAAAAGCCATCCGACCCTGGGCTGCTGCGGGCTGGACTGCGGGCTGTGCCCGCGGTTCCATACCGCCGGCACGTCGCGCTGCCCCGGCTGCGGCGGGCCGGGTTTCGCGCAAAAGCACCCCGCCTGCGGCTTCCATTCCTGCTGTTTCAAAAACAAGGGGCTGGAAGCCTGCGCGCTGTGCGCGGAATACCCCTGCCCGCGCTTTGACCGGGAGGACGGCAGCCGGGATTCCTTCGTCACCCACCGTCGGGTCCGGGACAACCAGCGGGCCATCCGGGAAGACGGCCTGGAGGCTTTCCTGCATCGGCAGCGCGGGCGGATGGCCTTCCTGGAAGCGGCCCTCGCCCGGCACAACGACGGGCGGAGCAAGGGCCTCTACTGCCTGGCCGCGGCCCTCCTGAGCGCCGGGGGGCTCGACGGCGCCCTCCGGGCCACCGACGGCGGGGCGGACCTGAAGGCATTGCTCGCCGCGCTCGCGGCGGCGGAGGGCGAGGCGCTGAAGCTGCGGAAATAGGCGGCAGGCGCCGCCTGCGCCGCGCTGCCTGGCATGCCCCGGGCGGACGCCCGGCTCCTCCCCGAACGCCGTCACGGCGCCCATCCTTTCCGGAGGAAGAACACATGAAACGTACGCTCCTGCTGGCCGCCGCCCTGCTCCTGCTGGCCGCCCCCGCCCTGCCGGCCGCGGCCGCCCCCGCGCCCATCGAGATCCGCACGGCCGGCGAGCTGGCCTCCGTGGCCCAAAACCCCGGCGGAAGTTATCTCCTGGCGGCGGACATCGACCTGAAGGGCGTTCCCTGGGTGCCCTTCGCCTTCTCCGGCGTTCTGGACGGCGCGGGGCACACGATTTACAACCTGCGCGTGCCCCTGCCCGGGCGGGAGCGGGAGACCAGCTACGACGGCAACCGTGTCCAGTATGACACCGTGTACGCGGGCCTGTTCTCCACCCTGAAGGGGGCGGCGGTCCGCAACCTCACCCTGCTCAACGCCGTGGTGCGGGTGAGCACGGCGGAAAACTGCTTCGCCGCGGGGCTGGCCGGCTTCGCCCAGGGGGTCGCCATCGAAAACGTCCGCGTGACCGGCCGGGTGTACCTGGACATCACCAGCAGGATGGGCGGCGTGGGCGGCATCGTCGGCTTCGGGGACGGGGTCGTCAGGGACAGCCGGGCCGAGGTGGAGCTGGTCTTCGTCGACCTCAACCGCCGGGTCAAGTGCGAGCAGTTCCTGGGCGGCATCGCGGCCTGCGGCTACCTGGACATGGAGAACTGCTCCGTCCTCATGGAGGGCTACGCCTCCGTGCACGGATACGTCCACTCCGGCGGCCTGCTGGGGATGTACCACGTGCATGACGACCAGGAGCGCAAGGTGCACCGGGGCTACGTCCGCGGCTGCACGGTGGACGCGCACATCCGCTTTTTCGAGAACAACAAGGACCGCCGGGCTTACTGCCGCCGCTTTGTCGGCGAGCCGCTGGACCGTCACCTGGCGGTGGAGGACAACGTCTATACCCGCTTCGTCCGGGACGAGCGCACCAACTACC
>JAAZAQ010000108.1 GCA_012514225.1 Clostridiales bacterium
CGGCCTTCCTTGCTCCGGCCGAAGGCGCCGTTCAGGCCGCCCGTTCCCGAGCGGCTCACGTCCACCGCCAGGCCCAGCTGATGCTCGGAAGCGCCGGGCGGGGCGACCAGCAGCTGCGCCGCCTTCCCGCCCGCCGAGGAAACCTTCCTGCGGTAGATGGCGGCCTGCCGGTCGTAGCTGCGGTAGCCGGACACGGCGACGAGGCTGTGCCCGGCCTCCTTCGCGGCGGCGAACATTTCTTCCAGCCGGGCCGCCGCCTCCCGCCGCAGCGTCAGCCCGCCCTCCGTTTTTCTGACCTTCGGCGTGACAAGGTCGTCCGGCGCGTAGGCCCGGGTCAGGCGGTAGGTCCGGTTGACCAGGTAAAGGTTGCCGCCCAGGCTGGTTTCCCGGACGACCGTCGCCGTGCCGTACTGGAACAGCTGGGCCAGGAGCAGCAGCAGCGCGGCGGCCTTCGCCATCATCCGCGGGTTTCCCCGAACAGCCCGGGATGCTGCGCTTTCAGCCGCCCCGCGGCGGCGGCGGTGAGGCGGATGACCACGCGGGTGCCCTCGTCCTGGTGCGCCTCCTCGACAATCCGGCCCTGCCTGCGGATTTCACCCAGCAGGCCGTAATCCCCGAAGGGGACGAACAGGGTGTAGCTCCGCTCCCGCTTGCGCAGCTCCCTCGCGATCGCGTCCAGCAGCGCGCCGACGCCCTCGCCCGTCCTGGCGGAAACCAGCAGCGCCCCGGGGGGCAGGGCGGAAAATCCGGCGGGCGCGGCGTCCGCTTTGTTGTACACCTCGATACGGGGCTGCTCCGCGGCGCCCAGGTCCGCCAGCACCTCGTCCACCACCCGGCGCTGCTCGGCAGCCTGCGGGTTGGAGGCGTCGGACACGATGACCAGCACGTCCGCCGAGAGCGCCTCGTCCAGCGTGGAGCGGAAGGCCTCGACCAGGTCGGTGGGCAGCTTGCTGATGAAACCGACCGAGTCGGTCAGCAAAAACTCGTCCCCCTCCTTCAGGGTGATTTTCCGGGAGACGGTGTCCAGGGTCGCGAACAGCTGGTCCTTCACCAGCACGTCTGCGCCGGAGAGGAGGTTGAGCAGGGTGGACTTCCCGGTGTTGGTGTAGCCGACCAGCGCGACGGCGGGCAGGTCGCCGCCCTGGCGGTTCTTGCGGCGCACGCCCCGCTGCCGCTCCAGCTCCCGCAGGGCGTCCTTGAGAATCTGGATGCGCCGGCGGATGTAGCGGCGGTCCATCTCCAGCTTGCTCTCGCCGGGGCCCCGGGTGCCGATGCCGCCCGCCAGCCTGGACAGGGAGGCGCGGGCGCCGATGAGCCGGCTGGCGCGGTAGTTGAGCTGCGCCAGGCTGACCTGCAGCTTGCCCTCGCTGCTGGTCGCGCGCTGGGCGAAGATGTCCAATATCAGCGTCGTGCGGTCGACGACGGGGATGGAGACGATGTCCTCCAGCCGCCGGGCGGAAACGGCGGTCAGCTCGTCGTCCACAATCAGCAGGTTGGCGCCTGCCGCCTGGGCGTCCAGCGCGATTTCCTCCGCCTTCCCGGAGCCGACGTAAGTGGCGGGGTCCGGCCGCGCCTTGGGCTGCAGCGCGCTGCCCACGACCAGCGCGCCTGCGCTGTCCGCCAGCGCCTCCAGTTCCCGCAGGGAGCGCTCGCTGTCCACGCTGACCAGGAAGGCGCGCTCGCGCTCCTCCTGCGTTTCCTGCTCGCCCGCGATGAGCAGCCTGTCGTTCCCGGCGACGCGCTCCATCAGCCCCGGGCTGTCCAGGGAACCGGCGTGGAGGGCCTCGATGTGCCCCGCCTGCAGGCTGCCTTCCTCGTCCGGGGCGAGGAAGGAAACGGTCGCCCCGGTGATTTCGCCCGCCTCGTCCACGCCCAGCGCGCACATCGCGTCCAGGCGCAGCGATACGACGGCGGACAAATCGACGTCCGACAGCGTCGCGTCCCCGTTGGGGTGGGTGTGGACGCAGCGCACGCGGCTGAGCCTGCGGCTGCTTCTCCGAAGGCCGAAGTCCTCCAGCGCGACGTTGTCGGAATGCCCGACGGACACGCCCAGGATTTTTCCGTTCCGCGCGATATAGACCGCGATTTCCCGCCGCAGCAGCGCGGTCAGCGACGCCAGGCGCGCCGCCAGCTCCTGGCTGAGAAACGCGCTCGCGTCTGTTTCGACGTCGTACAGCGCGTTCAGCTGCGCTTTGACGCTGTCTCGGATGCCTGTCAGGTTGCCGGTTACTTCGGGCATGGATTCTCCTTGCTTTCCGCTTTCCCTTGCATCATGCGGCGGGAAACACCCCAGTATCATACCATGTTCCGCCGGATATCGCACACCGGGGCCGGGCCGCTACTTCCCCGCGGCCTCCCGCAGCGAGGACACGACCGGCGGCAGGATGCGGAGCACTTCTTGTATTTCCGCCTCCGTCGTCGTTTCCGACAGCGTCAGGCGCAAGCTGCCGCCCGCGGTTTCTTGCGCTTTGCCGATGGCCCGGAGCACGTGGGAAAACTCCGGCGACCCGGACGCGCAGGCGGAGCCTGAGGAGGCGGCGACGCCGGCCAGGTCCAGCCGCAGCAGCAGCGGCTCGTCCTCGACCCCGGGAATGGACAGGTGAAGGTTGTTGGGCAGGCGGTTCACCGGGTCGCCGTTGAGGGCAACCCCCGGAA
>JAAZAQ010000109.1 GCA_012514225.1 Clostridiales bacterium
AGCGTCCTCAGGCGCTCCCAGGGGTCCTCGTTGAGAAATCGCAGGCAGGTGTCGAAGGTCGCGCCGCCCCAGACCTCCATCGACCAATAGCCGATGCTGTCAAGGAGGCCCGCCGCCGGCAGCATCTCGTCTGTGCGCATGCGGGTGGCGGCCAGCGACTGGTGCGCGTCCCTGAGAATGGTTTCGGTAATCAGCAGTTTCTTCTGGCTCATGGATACTCCTAAAACGTCAGCCGGCACGTTTACGCCAGGGTGCACAGCAGGGAGCCGGTCTCCACCGTCTGGCCGGCCTGGACTGACAGCGCCGCCACCACGCCGTCCCGGGGTGCCAGGATTTCATTTTCCATCTTCATGGCCTCCAGAATCAGGAGCACCTGGCCCTTTTTGACCGCGTCGCCCTGCTTGACGCTCACCGACAGGATGGCTCCCGGCATGGGCGCCTTGACCGCTTCGCCGCCCGGTGCTGCCTGGGACGGTGCTTGGGGGGCGGGGACGGCCTGGGGCGCCGGCTGCACGGCCGTCTGGCCTGCTTCCACCTGCTCGATGGCGATTGCGTATTCCACCCCGTTGACGATGACCTTGTAGTTTTTCATGCCTCTCTCCTTTGATGAAATGAAACGACGCGAAGCGACGAGAAATCGGTGCCCTCATACTCGGCGATCGACGCGACCACCGCGGCGATGAGCTGCTGCCGGTTGGGAATCGCCGGGGCAGGCGCGATCGGCGCGGATGTTTGCGTGACAGGCGGGTCCGCCTTCGCGGCGATGGGCGCCGCCGCCGGCGGCCGGCGCAGCAGTTTCACGCCGATCAACAGCGCGATGACGTTCATGACCAGCAGCAGGGCGGCCCACCAGGGTGTGTTTTGCATGTACGCCTCCGTTTCCTGAAATAAGACACTCGCATTCTTCCCTATTTTATATTATATTACATTTTGAGCCGCGAACCAACCGGTTTTTTGCGGAATCGGCCAATCGGGGGCCACGCGTTCCCCGAATGCCGGGGGGGATGACCGGACCGGAGCCGGGGCGAGGGGGATGGCCGCCGCTCCTGCGGGCTCAAGGCGTGGGGGAAACGTTTGAAAATGCTTGAAGGAGGTTGTATCCGTGCCTGTAAACGTTTCGGATATCCTGTCCGACCTGTTCTCTGGCGTGGCGTTTTTATTCACCGCCGCCGGGATTAAAACCCTGGTGATGTTCATCATCGCCGGCACGCTCATCTACCTGGCGATCAAAAAGGATTATGAGCCGGCGCTGCTGCTGCCCATCGGTTTCGGCGCGATTCTGGCCAACCTGCCCCCGGTTTTGGGCAGCCTGATGCCCGCGGTCATCGGAACGGCGGAGGAGCCGGGCTTCCTGCAGGTGCTCTTCAACGCCGGCATCGCCAACGAGCTGTTTCCGGTATTGATCTTTATCGCCGTGGGGGCGATGATCGACTTTTCCCCGCTGCTGAAGGACCCGTCCATGATCTTTTTCGGCGCGGCGGCGCAGTTCGGCATTTTCGCCACCTTCCTGCTGTCCATCCTGCTCCTCCCCCTGGTGCTGAGCCCCGAGCAGCTGGCGGAGCCCAACATCGTGCTGCGCCTGGCCTCCGCCATCGGCATTATCGGCGCCGCGGACGGGCCCACCACGCTTTATGTGGCCAACCATTTCAATCTCAGGAACTACATGGCGCCGATTTCCGTCGCCGCCTACAGCTACATGTCCCTGGTTCCCATCATCCAGCCCCCCATCATCCGGGCGCTGACGACAAAGGAAGAGCGCAAAATCCGCATGGACTACCACGACAAGCGGGCGTCGAAGCTGGCGCTGATCCTCTTCCCCGTCATCACGACCCTGGTGGCGGGCATCATCGTCCCGATGTCCGTCCCGCTGGTGGGCAGCCTGATGTTTGGCAACCTCGTTCGTGAATGCGGCGTGCTGGAGCGCCTGTCCAGGACCGCGCAGAACGAGCTTGCCAACCTGGTCACCATCCTGCTGGGCCTGTCCATCGGCTCCACCATGCTGGCAGAGAACTTCCTGCGCTGGGACACCGCGCTCATCATGGCGCTGGGCCTGGCGGCCTTCGTCTTCGACACGGCGGGCGGCGTGCTGTTCGCCAAGTTCCTCAACCTGTTCCGCAAAAACAAAATCAACCCGATGGTCGGCGCCGCCGGCATCTCGGCCTTCCCGATGAGCGCCCGGGTGATTCAGAAGATGGCCAAGGAGGAGGACCCCTACAACTTCGTCCTCATGCAGGCCACCAGCGCAAATGTGTCCGGCCAGCTGGGCTCCATCGTCGCCGGCGGCCTGGTCATCACGCTGGTTTCCCTGTTCATCCGCTAAGGAGGCAAGAATGAGCAATTTCGTTGTCGGCCTGATTGTCACCGGCCTTGGCCTGGC
>JAAZAQ010000110.1 GCA_012514225.1 Clostridiales bacterium
CGCAAGGAGGACAGCTATACCGGCCAATACCTGAGGAAGGCCGGTATCTCCTGATGCGCTGCGCCTGCCCTTTCTGCGGCGGCCTGATGCCCCAGGCGCAATCCGGCGCGCCGCGCTGCGTGTGCGCACAGTGCGGATATGCCTGCGCGCGCTGCCTGGGTTACGATTCACGACCCCTGACCCGGGAGGAGCTGGCGGAACGCCTGGAGGCGCGGGACGACGGCGGGGACGGCTGATTCCCCTGCGCCAGGGCCAAGGCCGTCCTTGATTGAAAGGCGGCCTTTCGCTATACTGCTGGGGATAGCGGCGGCAGGAGGACATCACATGCAGCTTCAGGCGCAAAGCCCCCACCGGAAGGCCCGGAATACCTTTAGGGCGCATGTCCCCCAGGTGCTGGCGCTGCTTTTTTTACAAATCCTCACGCGCCTTGCCGCCTTCGCCCCCCTGCTGTACGCGGCGGCGGGCGGCGGGTTCGGCGGGCTGCTGCCGGGCCACGAGCCCGCGCTGGGGTTGATGTTTTCCCTGGTGCTGTACGTGTTTCTCGTGATGCCGATGCGCTTCCAGGCCGCCGCCCGCCTGGCCGCGCTGCACGGCGCCCCGCGGCTTTACCGCCTCACCGGGACGAGCTACGCCAGGTGGCTGGCGGCCGCGCTGTACCGCCTGGCGCGTGCGCTACCTCTCCTGTTGCCGTTCCTGCTCTTCCTGGGCGCCTTTTATTACTACCTGCGGGTGCCGCCCTTCAACGAATCGCTGGTCGCCATCGAGGGCCTGGGCAAGACGCTGGGGGGCGACACGGTGACCGGAATCGCCCTGGTGGTGCTGGCCGGCCTCGTCACCCTGCTCCTCTTTGTCTGCGGCTGGACGAAGGGCGTCGCCTTCGAGCACCAGCCCGTCCTTGAAACAGGCGTCTCTGCGTCCTGGCGCGCGGCGAAGGAACTGAAGAAACGCCGCAAGCGCCGCATCGCGCGCACCGTCTTCATCAACGCCCTGTTCACGCTGCCCGCCCTGCTGGGCATCCTGGCGGTGCTGGCCCTCTACTTCTACCCCCAGCGCAGCGGCATGCTGATTTTCGACTTCTTCAACGTGGGCACCGCCCTGCTGATTCTTAGCTTCCCCGCCTCCGTCGTCCTGCAGGGCGTCGCCGCGCTCGCGGTGCTGTACCTGCCGCTGCTGCCGCTGCGCAAGCTGGCTTTGAGCGCCGTGCTGGCGCCAGGCGCGTCGGCCGCGCAGGACGGGCATGCGGCTGGATAAGCTGCTGGCCCAGGGCGCCGGCCTGAGCCGCTCGGACGCCAAGAAGGCCGTACGGGAGGGGCGGGTCCGGGTGGACGGGCAACCGGAAAGCGACGCAGGGCGGAAAATCGGGGAGGGCCGCACGGTCTCCCTGGACGGGCAGGCAGTC
This sequence comes from Clostridiales bacterium, assembly GCA_012514225.1. Lineage (GTDB taxonomy): Bacteria > Bacillota > Clostridia > Christensenellales > Aristaeellaceae > UBA6115. The sequence goes on from JAAZAQ010000110.1 coordinate 1,400, forward strand.
GGGCGCCCTGACGGGCTGCACCTGATGATGAACAAGCCCGCCGGCGTGCTGACCGCCGCCCGGGACGCCCGCGCGCGCACGGTGATGGACCTGCTGCCGGAAGGCGCCCGCAGGGCGGGCTGCATGCCCGCCGGCCGGCTGGACAAGGACACGGAAGGGCTGCTGCTGTTGACCACGGACGGGGAAATGGCCCACAGGCTGCTGTCCCCGAAGCGGGGCATCGCCAAGGAGTACCGCGCCAGGGTGACCGGTACGCTGGGCAAGTGCGACGTCGCCGCTTTTATGGGCGGCGTCCGGCTGAAGGATTTCACGGCGAAGCCGGCCGCCCTGACCATCCTGGAATCAGGCGGCCAAACCAGCCTGGCGCGCGTCGTCCTGCACGAGGGCAAGAACCGGCAGGTGCGCCGGATGTTTTCGGCCCTGGGCCACGAGGTGACGGCGCTGGAACGCCTCCGCTTTGGCCCGCTGACCCTGGACGCCGGCCTGCCGAAGGGCGGCTGGCGAGAACTGACGGCAGAGGAACTGGCCGCGCTGCGGGAGGCCGTTTCCCTTGGGTGAGCAGTACTTTTCCCCCGACCCCGCCGCCCCCAGCCGGCCGCTGGCGCTGACGGTCGCGTTCGAGGGGCGGGAGTACAGGTTTATGACCGACGCCGGCGTGTTCTCCGGGGACGGGCTGGACGAAGGGACGGAACTGCTGCTGACCGCCGCGCTGCCCCGACTTTCCGGCCGGGTGCTGGATCTGGGCTGCGGCTGGGGCGCCGTCGGGGTCATCGCGGGGAAGCGCTGCCCGGCCTGCGAGGTCACGCTCTGCGACGTGAACGAGCGCGCCTGCGAGCTGGCCCGGGAAAACCTGGCGCGAAACCGGGTGGAGGCCCGGGTGTTCTGCGGGGACGGGCTGGGCGCGGTGGAGGGGGACTTCGACTGGATTTTGCTCAACCCGCCCATCCGCGCCGGCAAGCAGACGGTGTACAGGCTGTTCCGCGACAGCGCGGCGCGCCTGACCCAAAGCGGGCGCCTGGCGGTCGTCATCCGCAAGCAGCAGGGGGCGGCATCCGCGAAAGCTTACCTGGAAACGCTGTTTCAAAACGTGGCGCTCGTCCTGCGAAAAAAGGGCTATCACGTTTATTTTTGCGAGGAGGCGAGGGTATGACCTATGACCGGGCTTTCTTTGACGCGGGCATCGACCGGCGCGGGACCAACAGCGTGAAATGGTCCGCCAAGGGCGTCATGCAGGAGGGCATGGTGCCCCTGTGGGTCGCGGACATGGACTTCGCCTGCGCGGAGCCCATCCGGGAAGCGCTCATCAGGCGCGCGCAGCACCCCAATTACGGCTATACCTTCGCGGGCCCCGAGGACGCCGAGGCCCTCGCGGGGTTCTGGAAGCGCCGCCACAAACTGGACATCCGGCCGTCGGACACGCTGATGCTGCCCACCGTCGTCGCCGGGCTGCGCGCCTGCGTCAACACGATGACCCAGCCCGGGGACGGCGTTATCATCCAGACCCCGGTGTACGGCCCCTTCACCCAGTCCGTCACGGAAGGCGGGCGGGTGGTGCTGGACGCGGGGCTCGTCAGGGACGCGGAAGGGCGCTACACCATGGACTACGCGGCCATCGAGCGCTTCCTTCGCAAGGGAGCGCGGCTGATGATCCTGTGCAGCCCCCACAACCCGGTGAGCCGCGCCTGGGACCAGGAGGAGCTGCGCGCGCTGGTCGTGCTGCTGAAGCGGTACAACTGCCGGCTGGTCTCCGACGAAATCCACGCCGACTACGTGTACGCGCCCCGGGTGTTCCACCCCATCCTGTCCCTGCCCGAAACCCGGGAAGACACCGTGAGCCTGGTGTCCGCCAGCAAAACCTTCAACATCGCCGGCCTGCAGCAGGCCACCGCCGTCTGCCGCGACCGGGACACCCTGGCCCTGCTGGGCCGCTTCCTGGAGCGCTCCGGCGCGAACACGGGCAACATCTTCGCCCTGTCCGGGACGCGCGCGGCCTACACCCACTGCGACGACTGGCTGGACGCGCTGATGTCCTACCTGCGGGAAAACCAGGACGCGCTCAAGGAGCTGCTGGGCGAGCTGCTCCCCCACGCGGTCATCTCCCCGATGGAGGCGACCTACCTGGCCTGGGTGGATATCCGGCCGTACGACACACCCCACTGCGACATCGACAAGCGCTGCAGGAAGCACGGCGTCGCGCTGACGGACGGGCAGTTTTTCGGGGTCAGCTCCGGCGAGGGGTTCATGCGCGTCAATTACGGATGCCCCAAAAGCCAGCTGCTCGAAGGCGTCCAGCGCTTCGCACACGCCATCAAGGAAAACTGACGAATAAAGGAGGAATCCCCATGAGCGGCCAGCAAGTCAACGAGATGATCCAATCCCTCAAGGAGCCCATGACGCGGACCCTGCAATCCTGGCTGAGGGTGCCCAGCCTGAAGGCCGAAGCGCAGCCCGGCGCGCCCTTTGGCACCAAGCTCAGGGAGATGCTGGAGATGGCGCTGCGCTCCTGCCAGGAGCTGGGCCTGAAGACCCGCAATATCGACGGCTACGCGGGGGAGGCTGAAATCGGCGAAGGCAGCGACGAGGACGCGCTGGCCATCCTGGCGCACGTGGACGTGGTGCCCGCCGGGGACGGCTGGACGCGCGAGCCCTTCGGCGCGCAGCTGGAAGGCGACCTGCTGTACGGGCGCGGCTCCAGCGACGACAAGGGGCCGCTGGCCGCCGCCCTGTACGCGATGCACGCGGTCAAGCTGGCGGGCATCCCGCTGAAGCGCAAGGTCAAGTTGATTATCGGGTGCGACGAGGAAAGCGGGATGGAGGACATCCGGTACTACCGCGAGCACGCCACCCTGCCCCGGGAGGGCTTCAGCCCCGACGCCGTCTACCCGGTCATCAACCTGGAAAAGGGCATGTGCGGCCTGCACCTTTCGGCGAAGGTTGCGGAAAGCGGCCTGCAGGTCCTCAGCCTGAACGTGGGCGAGCGCCCGAACGTGATTCCCGGCGCCGCGGCGGCGACGGTGAAGGGCGGGGAGGAGCTGGTGCTCAAGGCCGCCGAGGTCTCCAAACAATACGGCTGGCCGGTCGCCGCGCAGGCGGAGGGCGGCCGGGTGCACCTGGTCGCGACGGGCGTCAACGGGCACGCGGCCTATCCCGAGCTGGCGCGCAACGCGCTGGGCCAGCTGCTCATCACGCTCAAGGAGCTGGGCGTCGAAGGCCCCCTCAAGCAGCTGGCCGA
>JAAZAQ010000111.1 GCA_012514225.1 Clostridiales bacterium
AGCTCCGAGAAGCCGATGCCGATGACGTCGGGCTGCTTGCGGATGAACTTGGAGCCGTTGAACTCCCCGGGCTCGTTGATGGCGGTGCCCATGAAGAACATGCCCGAGGTCTGCCCGCCGTCGAGGTTGAAGGCGGTGCCGGCGCCGCGCGCCTGCATGCGCTGCGCCAGGAAGAGACAGGTGACGCCCCGGCTGGTCTTGATGCGGCCCTCCGCGTTGATGGCGATGTAGTGCCCCGGCTTGACCATGCCCACGGCGCTGCGCGGCTCCAGGCCGCGGAATTTCTTCTCGATGCGGTCGTCCAGCACCCCGTCCCGCAGGAGGACAGGCCCGAAGGCCATCACGTCCAGCGCGCCGCGGTCCAGGTACTCCTGGGCGGTCATTTCCCGGGGGTAGCGCACCTCCATGCGGCCGTCCGCGTACAGGGACAGCTCGTCCAGCGGCGGCTGGCCGACCTTTTTCCCGGAGTTGGTCATTGAGGAAACGATTTTTCCGTCCCGGATGATGACGCCCAGCCGCACCTTGCTGCCGATGCGGAAGGTGTAAAAGTCGCCGTTGAGCGCCAGAATCGTGCGGTGCTCCCGGGCGATCATCTGCGGGTAGTCGTGCCCGTAGCGCGGGCGGTCCGGGTTGTCGGAAAAGACGCGGAACACCGGCTCGCGGGAGAAAATCTCCGCCTCGTACCAGATGGTGTTCCCCTTTTCGAGCTTGGCTTTCAGCCGGTATACCTCGATGCGCAGGACGGGCGACAGGTACACCCATACGCCGGCGTCCGGGTCCTCGTGCACGAACTCGTCCCCGGGCAGAACGCCCTTTTCAAGGTAGCCTTCCGCGTCCGTTTCCGGCAAATCCGCAAAGTCCGGCGCCCGCTCGATGCCGTCGAAGGGCTTGTCCGGGTTGGCGTAAAAAGGCGCGGCATCCTCAGACAGCGCGCCCGGTACGGTCAGCAGCAAGGCCAAAATCAAAAGAGTCGCCAGTATGGTTCTCCTCACGCGATAAACCTCCAAACCTCAGGACGCCCGTATGCGGTTTTCCCCGCGCCGGGGCGTACAATCCCTGAAAGTATAGCGGCGCGCGCGGGCCTTGTAAAGCCGCGGGCCGCGCGCGCCTTGACACCCCATCGCCCCAAACCTATACTTTGCTTGACATTTCGGAAAGGAAACCGCATGAAAAAACTTCGATTCCTGCTGTGCCTGCTGCTGGCCTCCGGCGCCTTGCTGGCCGCGCCGGCCGCTTTCGCCCAAGAGGCGGAGGACCTGACCCTGAAATGCGACATCACGGTTTCCTCCAAGCTGTGGACGGCGCCCCGGCTTTCGGACCGGGACTGGGACAGCTACTGGAACGGGGAGGACGGCGGCGGGAAGTCCGTCCGCATCAGCAGCCCCGCGCCGGTCTACGGGCTGTACCTGTGCTGGATGGAGGAACCCCGCGCCTGGACGCTGGAGACCAAAACCAAGGGCGTCTGGGACAAGAAGGACATGGAGCCCTCCCCCTTCCAGCACCAGTACGTCCCGCTGGACGGCGCGCGGGAAATCGTGCTGAAACCCCAGGGCGGCAGCCGCAAGTGGTTTGGCTTCAGCGAATTGTTCGTCCTGGGCGAGGGCGAGGTGCCCGGCTACGTGCAGCAATGGAAGGCGCCCGACGGCGAGTGCGACCTGATGGTCTTCTTCGCCCACCCGGACGACGAATCCCTGTTCTTCGGCGGGACCATCCCGGAATACGCCGGGGAGCGCGG
>JAAZAQ010000112.1 GCA_012514225.1 Clostridiales bacterium
CCTGCTGCCCCTGCTGGCGGCGCTCGATTTCGTCCTGTTCCCGCACGGGGACGCGCCGCGCCGCCCGGCCGCGCAGGGCCTGGTGATGCCGTTTCTCTACCTGCTGTTCGCCGGCGGCCTGATGCTCCGCGGCGTTTCCTTCGCCGGCAGCCCCGCGCCTTATTTCTTCCTCAACGTCCGCGAGAACGGCTGGCTGGGCGCGGGGGACGGCAAGCTGGGCGTCATCTGGTGGATGCTGCTGATTGCCGCCCTGTCCCTTTTGCTGTCCTGGCTCCTGCTGGGTTTCAGGCGCCTCGCCGCCAGGCGCTTCCAAAGCCAATAGATTATGCCGGTCTTAATGGAAACCGTGGCTTAGCCCCGTCCAAGCCGTCAATAAAACTTTCCGCGGCAATCCCCCCGAATTGAAGAAGGTTCGCGGACCTTTTTCGACAAGCAAAAACCAGGGCAATGCCCTGGTTTTTGCTCTGGAGTCAGCTTCAGCCCTCCACGCGCTTCCCGTTGACGAAGACCGCCGCCGGGCGCAGGGACACGTCCAGGAAGTCGCCTTCCATCAGCACGATGTCCGCGTCCTTGCCCGCCTCCAGCGAGCCCACCCGGTCCTGGATGCCGCAGTGGCGGGCGGGGTTGATGGTGATGGCCTGCAGGGCGTGGAAGGGCTCCATGCCGGACTTGACAGCCAGTGACGCGCACAGCGCCAGGTATTCCTGGGGGATGACCGGCGCGTCGGTGATGATGGACACCTGGCATCCCGCCTTGGCGAGGACGCCCGGGGTCTCGAAGGTCTTGTTGCGCAGCTCGAACTTGGTCGCGTGGGTCAGGGAGGGGCCGATGGCCAGCGGCACGCCTTCCCTCGCCAGGTCCTGCGCGATGAGGTGGCCTTCCGTCACGTGCTCCAGGGTGATTTTAATCCCGAACTCCCGCGCGATGCGAAGGGCGGTGAAGATGTCCTCCGTCGCGTGGGCGTGGGCTTTCAGCGGCATCTCGCCCTGGAGGACGGGCAGCAGCGCCTCCAGTTTCATGTCAAAGGCCGGCAGTTTGCCCTCGTCCCCGCCCGCGGCTTTCTTCTTCGCCGCGTATTCCCGCGCCTTGAACAGGGCTTCCCGCAGTTTGGCGGCGGTGGTCATGCGGCTGGAGTCGCTCTTGTCCCTGTACACGCGCTTGGGGTTCTCGCCGAAGGCGCACTTCATCGATGTCTCCATGCGGACCGCCATCTCTTCCACCCGGTGCCCGACGGTTTTGACGGCCAGGAAGGTGCCGCCCAGCACGTTGGCGCTGCCCGGGCCGGTGTTGACCGTGGTCACGCCGGCCAGCGCGGCCGACAGCAGGGTGGGCTGCAGGGGCTTGAAGCCGTCCACGCCCCGCAGCTGGGGGCTGACGATGTCGTTCATTTCGTTGTAGTCGGCGCCCTCGTAACCGATGCCGTAGCCGTCCATGCCCAGGTGGCTGTGGGCGTCGATGAAGCCGGGATAGGCCCGCATGCCCCTGGCGTCGAACACCTCCGCGCCCTTTGCTGCCAGGTTCCGCCCGATTTTCGCGATCTTGCCGTCCTTCACCAGGATGTCGGCGATTTTTCCCTTTTCATGGATGCCGTCGTGGATTTCCGCGCCTTTGATGATGAGCATGGCAATACCCTCCGTCCTTTATTGATCGTATGTCAATCCCCGGCGCTGCCCGGGCTTTTCTTCCGTTCCTTGCCCTTCTTCCCGATCATGAACCACACCAGCGCCGCCATGTAGACGGCGCACAGCCCGATGGTCAGGAACAGCATGCCCATCGAAGTGGGCGCCAGCCCGACCATGATGAGAATGGGCGCGCCGAAGAGGATGGCCGTGCCGCTGCCCACCACCAGCTGGTCGGCGGCGGGGGTCTTGAACTCCGGGTCGATCTGCCGCAGGGGCAGGATGCCGGAGCTGATGGTGCCGGTCAGCATCCCGAACATCGCCACGAAGCTCTCGTCGGCGAACCCCGGCGTCAGGCGCGGGATGACGTACTTGAGGAAGGCGTAGGTGATCACGCCGCCCAGGACGGCCATCAGCAGGAAGGGGACCCACAGCCCCTTCAGGTCCGAGATGTCGATGGAGGCGATGCCCGCCACGATCATCAGGTCGAAGGCCAGGCCGGAAATGCGGTTGAGCAGGTAGTTGTTCTGGTACTGCCGGGTCATCACGCCGGACTTCCGCAGCCCGCCCAGCAGCGCGCGGGCGCCCATCGCGACCAGGGAGCCGGTGATGAAGTTAAAGCCCCAGAACAGCGGCGCCAGCGTCTTCGCCGCGCCGGGGGACACGGCCGCGATGCCCGCGGTGACGGCGCGGGTAATCAGGAAGGTGACCAGGTAGGCCACCAGAATCAGGGCAATCTGGATGGACAGCCGGTCCACCGATTCGCTCAGCGGCACCTCGTTCGCGTCCTGGAAGGTCTCCGCGACCAGGGAGCCGGACACCGGCTCCGGCGCCTTCGGGCTTTGCCCCCGCCGTTTCAGCACCCGCCGGGTATACCAGATGCCCACCAGGCAGGCGGTCAGGTAGCCGGCTGCCGCCAGGGACAGCCCGAAGGAGCGCCCGCCGATGAAGCCCAGGCTCTCGTAAGTCGAGCCCACGTTGTTGGCCTGCCCCGGCCCCTGCCCGTAGGCCATGGGCAGCAGGATGCCAGAGGCCGGGAACATCCCCGGCATGAAGGTGTAGTACAGGGCGACGGAAATCAGCAGGCCCAGGACGGCCTGGATAAGGTAGGTGGACACGATCAGCGCGCCGGACTTGAAGGCGAACACGCCGCCGACCTCGGTTTTGGTCGTGCGCAGCGACAGCGCGATGAACCCGATGGCGATGCCGTGGTAGGTCACCATCTCCAGCAGCTCCGTCGGCGTCCTGAGCAGCCCGGTCGCCCGCAGGGCCAGCAGGATGAACCCCGCCAGCGCCGCCACCGGCATGAGGCTTTTGCGGATGAAGGAGACCTTGCGGGTCAGCACGTTGGCCAGCAGGAGCAGCAGCGCGATGATGCCGCCCCAGACAAACATATCCCACAGACCCCGGTTTGCGCTTGAAAAGTCCATATCCCTATCCTTTCTGTTCCCGGATGATGCGGTAGGCGTCCCGGTATTTCAGCGCGTTGAACGCGCCGTTCGGGCGGGTCTGGAAACGGCGGCCGTCGGGGGTGGAGAACTGAAGGACGTTCTTGCGGTAAATCTCCAGCCCCGGCAGGGTTTCAAGCGGAAAGGCATACCCGCCGATAGCCAGCGCCCCGCCGGCGAGCGCCATCGTTCCCTCCGCCACCGGGACGAACGCGCCGCCCCGCATTTCCATCAGCGTCTGCCCCCGGTCCTCGACGGCCGGCTGCCCGCCGGGCGCGGCAAGCAGGTCCCGCAGCCGCTCCCTTTGCCAGTCCGCCCAGTCCCGGATGCCGGGAAAGGGCTTGCGGCCCTCGAAAAAGCCGGTGGGCGTGTAGACGGTTTCCATGCCGCATTCCGCGCAGCGGACCCGTTCCCCCTCCCCGGCCAGGGTTCCCTGGGACAGGCACTGCGGGCAGAGGTAGAGCACGTGGTGGATGCCGCCCGCCGGGTTTTTGCCCCGGTAGGGAACCTGCTCCCGCTCCTGCTCAAAGTAGGCGTCCAGGGACAGGAGGCGGGCCAGCAGGTTGTTGACCTCCCCGTCCGTCATTCCGGCCAGTTCCTCCGCGGTGTACACGCCCGCCACGCGGCAGCGGGTCATCCCCCGCCTGATGCCGCGCCCCCAGCGCGGCATTGAAAAGTAGGCGCCCTCGATCCTGGTGACGACCAGCCCCGCCTTGACCGCCCGCAGCAGGGCTCCTGTCGCCGGGGGGATTTCGCCCGTCCTGCCGTCAAAGGTGGTGTTCCCCTCGGCGTACAGGCAGACGTTGCGGCCTTCGCGCAGCCGGCGCAGCATGCCCATCGCGGTGCGGGCGTCCGCGGCTCCCTTTTGCTTGGCGATGCAGCCGAATCCCTTGACAAGAATGAACCGCAGCAGCGGGTTGCGCAGCAGCCCTTCGCCCACGACGAATCCCATCGGCTCGCTGAACACCTGGCCGGTCAGGAAGAAGTCCAGTTCGGTGACGTGGTTGGAAACCACGACGTAGGGAGCCGGCAGGCCCGGCTGCGGGTCGGCGGTTGTATTGAACCGCCGCGAAAAATAGGGGAGCAGCAGCCTCCTCGCCAGGCGGTAGAAAAACTCCTGCCGCCTGCGCGCGCCCGCCCCGCCGGAACGCACCTTCCCCTGCCCTGGCTCAGCCTTCAATCCACTGTCCGCCTTACGACATACTGATGATTTCGCGGGCAGTATACACGCTTTTGACCGTTTTCGCCACCCTTCACGCCCCGCCGTGCCCGGTCATGGCCATCGCGCAGCGCAGCCCGTCCACCGCCGCGGACAGGATGCCGCCCGCGCGGCCCGCGCCCTCGCCCGCCGCATACACCCCGGGCAGGCTGGTTTCAAACCGCGCGCTCCGCACGACCTGCACGGGGCAGGAGGAGCGGGTTTCCACCCCGGTCAGCACGGCGTCCGGCAGGGCGAAACCTTTCAGCCGCCGGTCGAACTGCAGGATGGCTTCCCGGACACCCTCCGCCGCGAAGGCCGGCAGCGCCCGGGAAAGGTCGGCCGGGGTCACGCCGGGCCGGTAGGTGGCTTTCACGCCGCCCAGGGAGGATGTCTTCTGCCCTTTCAGGAAGTCCCCGGCCAGCTGGAAGGGCGCGCGGAAGCCCCCGCCGCCCAGTTCGTAGGCGATTTCCTCATGGCGCCGCTGGAAATCGAAGCCGGACAAGGGGTTATCGTCCCCGCCGTAGTCTTCCGGCCGGACCTCCACCAGCAGCGCGGCGTTGGCGTTTTCCCCGTCCCTTCTGGAATTGCTCATCCCGTTGACGCATACGCCGCCCGGCTCGCCCGCGGCGGGCACGACCCGCCCGCCGGGGCACATGCAGAAAGTATAGGCGCCCCGGCCGTCGCGGAGCCGGACGGCCAGGTGGTACTCCGCGGGGGGCAGCCCTTCGGTTCCCGCGAACCCGCCGTACTGCGCCCGGTCGACCAGCGTCTGGGGATGCTCGATGCGAAGCCCGATGGAAAAGGGCTTGGCCGTCACGGCCAGCCCCAGGGAGGCCATATCGCGGTGCGTGTCCCGGGCGGAGTGCCCGATGGCCAGCGCCAGCGCGCCGCAGGGGATTTCAAGGCGCTGCCCCTCCCGGACCGCGTGGACGCCCGCCAGGCGCCCGCCGTCGAAGACCGGGCGGAGCATCCGGGTGCCGAACAGCACCTGGCCGCCCAGCCGCTCGATTTCTTTTCGGATGGAGGAGACCACCTTCGGCAGGATGTCCGTGCCCACGTGCGGCCGCTGCAGGTACAGGACACTTTCCGGCGCCCCGTGCTCCGCGAGGGTTTCCAGCACCTCCCGGCACAACGCGTCCTTGATGCCGGTGGTCAGCTTCCCGTCCGAAAAGGTGCCGGCGCCGCCCTCGCCAAACAGCAGGTTGCTCTCCAGGTCCAGCTCCCCGGCCGTCATCAGCCGGTTCACGCTTCGGGCGCGGCGCTCGACCGGCAGCCCGCGCTCCAGCACCACCGGCGCCCTCCCAGCGCGGGCGAGGTACAGCGCGAGGAACAGCCCGCAGGGCCCCAGCCCGGCGACAACCGGGCGCTCCGGCCTGTCCGTTGCCCAAACCTTGAGCCGTTCCGGCGTTTCCGCCCGGCTGATTCCGGGCCGATTGACCCGCGAAAGAAAGGCCTCCTCGTTCCCCCGGAGTTCCAGGTCCAGCGCGTAGACGAGCCGGACCCGCGCCTTGTCCCGCGCGTCGACGCTCCTGCGGCTCACGCGCCAGGACGCCACCTGGCGGGGCGTGAGCCCGGCCAGTTTCAACGCCTGGAGGAAGGGGGCGTCCTCCGGGTGTCCCGGGGGCAGGCGGACGCCGCCGACGCGGATCACCGCCCGGCCTCCGCGCGGCGCTTCTGTGAGGCGGGCGCCTTTCCCGAACTCGCCATGGCTCCGCCTCCTCACTGTTATTCAGCCAGGAAGACTATAGCACCGCGCACCCGCCCGGGCAAGGCGGCGGGCGGTCAGTTGCCCAGCTCGACGCTGATGTCGGTGAACAGCCCCAGCACGTCCTCCAGCCGGGTCGCGGCCTTCTTTGCGCCCGCGCGGTCCAGCACGACGCCGCCCTGGTGCATCATCACCAGCCGGTTGCCAAAGCTGGTCGCGTAGCGCAGGTTGTGCGTGACCATCAGCGCGGTGAGCCGCCGCTCCCGCACCAGCCGGTCGGTGAGTTCCATGATGGTGTCGGCGGTCTTGGGGTCCAGCGCCGCGGTGTGCTCGTCGAGAATCAGAAACTCGATTGGGGTCAGCACGCACATGGCCATGGCTAGCGCCTGCCGCTGCCCGCCCGACAGGCTGCCGGCCCGCTGGTGCAGCATGTCCTCCAGCCCGAGCCCCATCTGGCGCAGTTGCTCCCGGTAACCCTGCACCTTGCGCCGGTCGGTGCCCGGCATCAGGTTCATCCGCTTGAACTTGCTGTCCGCCAAGGACATGTTTTCAAGGAGGGTCATGCCGGCGCAGGTGCCCGCCGCGGGGTTCTGGTGGATGCGGCCGATGCGCCGGAGCCTGCGGTGCTCCGGCCAGGCGGTGATGTCCCGGTCGTCCATCCTGACGTGCCCGCCCTGGGGCAGGATGGTTCCGCAGATGAGGTTGAGCAGCGAGGTCTTGCCCGAGCCGTTGGAGCCGACGATGGACACGAACTGCCCGTCGGGGACGCGCAGGCCGAAGCCGTCGAACAGGCATTTTTCCCGCGCGGTCCCGGGGTTGTAAACCAGCCGGATTTCCTTGAGCTCAAGCATCGGCCGGCGCTCCTTTCCGCTTCCGGTACCCCACGGCTAGGATGGCCAGGAACAGGGCAGCGGTCACCAGCTTCATGTCCCCGGGCAGGAGCCCCAGGGCGATGGCCAGGCTGTAGCAGGCCTTGTAAAGAAGGGCGCCGACGATGGCCTTGGTGGTGGCGCGCATCCTTTCCAGGCGCTGGAAGAGGTTCACGCCGATGATGACCGAAGCCAGGGACAGCACCGTCGCGCCGGTGCCCATGGAGATTTCAAACAGCCGCTGCTGCTGGCACAGCACCGCGCCCGAGAGGGCGACCAGGGCGTTGGCCATCATCAGCCCCAGGATTTTGACGTTGCCGACGTCCCGCCCCAGGGCGGTCACCACCCGGCCGTTGTCCCCGGCCGCGCGAAGCAGGCAGCCCAGGCGCGTCTTGAAGAAGAGGTCCATCAGCGCCTTGACAGCCAGCGCCATCACCACGGCAATCACCAGCGTCGCGGCGCCCTCCGGCAGGGCGGAGACCAGCGCGTTGTTGCGAAACAGCGTCACCTTGTCCCGGGGGATGGAAATCAGGGCGCTGCCGCCCGCGATGCGCAAGTTTACGGAGTACAGCGCCGTCATCACGATGATACCGGAGAACAGCGCCCTGATTTTGAGCTTGACGTGGATGAGCCCGGTCACCAGCCCCGCGGCCGCCCCGGCGGCCAACGCCGCCAGCAGCGCGGCCGCGGGCGGGGCGCCGGAGACGATCAGGGAGGAGCCGACCGCGCCACCCAAAGGAAAGGAGCCGTCCACCGTCAGGTCGGGGAAGTCCAGGATGTGGTAGGTCATCAGGACGCCCAGCGCCATCAGCGCGTAGATGAACCCCTGCTCCAGGGTGGAGGGGAGGGCGTTCTGGAAGCTTTGCAGGGCGAGGGTCATGTCGCTCCTTTCACGGGGGCTTACTGCGGGTTTTCCGCGGTATCCTGGATGCTTCCTTCTATCGCCGCCGGCAGCGCGAGGCCCAGCCGCTGCATCGCGCCGGAGTTGTAATACAGCGCGGAATCCTGCATCACCTCAAAGGGGATGCTCCCTGCCGCTTCGCCCTTCAGGACGCGGGCGGCCATCCGGCCGGTCTGGCGCCCCAGGGCCAGGTAATCGATGCCCACGGCGGCCAGGCAGCCGTTTTTCACCTGTTCGATTTCGCTGCCGTACACGGGCACGCCCGCCGCTTCCGCCTGGTCGAGCACCACGTCCAGGTACTGGACCACGGTGTTGTCCGTCAGCATGCTCAGGCAGTCCGCCCGGGCGAGCAGCCCCGGCAGTGCCAGCGCGACGTCCCCGCCTGCGGTCACGGTGGAGGACACCACCTCGAACCCGAATTCCGGGGCCAGCTGCTCGTACTGCTTCGCCTGCACCTGGCTGTTGACCTCGCCCACCGTGTACAGGAGGCCGAGGGTCCTGGCCTCCGGCTGGAAGGCGCGGATGAGCGCCAGCTGGGCCTTGACGGGGAGCTGGTCGCTGGTGCCCGTCGCGTTGGCGGCGGACAGGCCGTCCG
>JAAZAQ010000113.1 GCA_012514225.1 Clostridiales bacterium
GCTTCTGTCGTTTGCTCCGTCTTGGACGCGGGTTTCGCCGGCTTCCCGGCCTTGGGCGCCGGCTGGCCCGCCTTCGGCGCCGCTTTTTTCACGGGCTTCGCGGGCGGGTCCTTAGGCTGCGGGGCCGAAACCGCCGCGGGCGCCGCTTCCGGCGCGGCGGTCTTCGGGGGCAGCAGGGCGGGCAGCAGCTTCTGGTAGATTTCAAGGTAGCGCTGGGAGGACTTGCGCCAGGAGTAGTCCTCCTCCATGCCGCGGCGCTGGAGCTTCTGCCAGGTGGGCTTGTCGTCCCAGAAGTAGCGCAGCGCGCGCTGGATGACGTGGAGCATGTCGTGGGCGTTGTAGTTGAAGAAGGAGAAGCCGTTGCCCTCGCCGGTGAACTCGTTGTAGGAAAGCACCGTGTCCCGGAGGCCGCCCGTTTCCCGCACCACCGGCACCGTGCCGTAGCGCAGGGCGATCATCTGGCTCAGGCCGCAGGGCTCGAAGGCGGAGGGCATCAGGAAGATGTCCGCGCCCGCGTAGACGCGGTGGGCCAGGTCGCTGTCCATGACGAACTGCGCCGCCACGCGGCCGGGGTAGTTCTGCTCCGCCCAGCTGAACAGGTTCACGTAACGGGACTCGCCCATGCCCAGGCAGACCAGCTGCAAATCCTCCCGCATGATGTCTGCGATGACGTAGTCCACCAGGTCCAGGCCCTTCTGGCTGTTGAGGCGGCCGACCATGGCGATGACGGGCACGTCCGGGCGCACCTCCAGGCCCAGCTCCTCCTGCAGCGCCTTCTTGCACGCCGCCTTGCCGGAGAGGTCGGAGGCCGTATAGGCCTGCGCGATGCGCGTGTCCGTGGCGGGGTCGAACTCGCGCACGTCCAGCCCGTTTAAGATGCCCGAGAGGCTGTTGCGCCGCGCCCGCAGCAGGCCGTCCAGCCGCTCACCGTAAAAGGCGGTCTGGATTTCCTCCGCGTAGCTGGGGCTGACGGTGGTGACCTGGTCGGCGTAGACGACGCCAGCCTTCAGGAAATTGACGTTGCCGAAGTACTCCAGCTTGTCGTCGGTGAAGACGTTGTTGGGCAGGCCCAGCATGTCCTGCACGTCCTTGATGCCAAATACGCCCTGGTACTGCAGGTTGTGGATGGTGAACACCGTGCGGATACCGTCGTAGCGCGGCAGCCCCGCGTACTGGATGCGCAGCAGCGCCGGCACCATGCCGGTCTGCCAGTCGTGGGCGTGGATGACGTCCGGGGTGAAGGGTATCAGCGGCAGGGCGTTTAAGACCCCGCGGCAGAAGAAGGCGAAGCGCTCGTGCTCGTCCCCGCCCAGGCCGTAGATGTAGCTGCGGCCGAAGTAGTAGCGGTTGTCCAGGAAATAGTAGGTGACGCCGCCCTTTTCCAGCTGCTCGATGCCGCAGTACTGGCGGCGCCAGCCCAGGCTGACCTCGAAGTCGACCGTGTGGGTCATGCGGCGCTCGTACTCGTCGGGGATGGCGCTGTACTTGGGGATGACGACCCGCACGTCGTGCCCCTGCTCGGCCAGCGCCGGCGCCAGGGAACCGACCACGTCCGCCAGGCCGCCCGTCTTGCAGAAGGGCACGCACTCGCTGGCGGTGAACAGGATTTTCATGGGGCACCTCCTTGCGCGATGGCAGTCCACAAGGGGAGGCTAACAAAAGCCGATTTAAATTGTCAAGCCTTTGGCGACCACGATGGGGTAGGCGCGCGGCGCGATGAGGCGGACGTTTTCCCGCAGGGTGGTCTCCTTGTCCAGGATGCAGTTCTCCACCTCCGCGCCCCTGGAGATGACCGCGTCCTGCATGACGATGCTGTTGCGGATGACCGCGCCGGGCTTTACCACCACGCCGCGGAAGAGGATGCTGTTTTCCACCGTGCCCTCGATGAGGCAGCCGTCGGCGACCAGGGCGTTTGAGACCTTCGAGTCGCCGATATAGCGGGCGGGCATCTCGTCGCGCAGCTTGGTCCACACCGGCTGGTCGTCCCGGAAGGCCTGGGCGCGGAAGGCGTCGTTTAAGAAGTCCATGTTGGCCTGGAAGTAGCTTTGCACCGAGTCCACCACCCAGACCCGGCCCGGGCATTCGTAGGCGCCGACGCGGTAGACGCGCTCGGCAACCATCTGGGAGAGCATGTCGCGGGCGAAGTGGTGCTGGCCCGCGGCGACCGCGCGGTCCACCATGTCGATGAGCAGCTCGCGCCGGGCGACGAAGGCGCCTACGTAGGTGTTCTCGAAGTGCGGGATAGTCGGATCGTACTCAATGCGAGTGACCTGGCGGTCCTCCACCAGCAGGTAGCGGCCGCGGCCGTTGCGCCGGGCGTTGCGGTCCTTCGTGTACACGAGGGTGAGGTCGGCCTTTGTGTCCAGGTGCTGGCGCAGGACGTCGCGGAAGTCCGCCTGGTAGAGGACGTTGCTGTCGGACACGGCGATGTTGCGCTCCACTGAGCGGCGCATGAAACCGATGTTGGTGTGCAGGGCGTCCAGCAGGCCGTCGTAGAGGCCGACGTTCTCCCTGGACATGTAGGGCGGCAGGATGGTCAGGCCGGAGCGCTTGCCGTGCAGGTTCCACTCCCTGCCGCTGCCCAGGTGGTCCATCAGGCTGTGGTAGTTCTTCTGCATGATGATGCCGATGTTCTTGATGCCGGAGTGGATCATGCTGGAGAGGATGAAGTCGATGAGGCGGTAGCGCCCCACCATGGGCAGCGCCGCGGGCGCGCGGTAGCGGGTGAGCTCCTGCAGCTCGTCCACGCGCTCCCCGGTGTAGATGAGGCCGACGATGTCCTGTTTCATACGCTCCCCCTCACTCGCCCAGCTGCTGGCCGGCCTTGAGGCTGGCCCCGGCGGGGACGACGGTGTTGCTGCCGACCACGGCGATGTCGCCTGTTTCCTCCCCGATGAGGGCGCCTTCGCCGATGACGGCGTTCTCCGCGACGATGGCGCGCCGGATGACCGCGCCCTTCCCGATGACCGCGTGGGGCATGACGACCGAGTCGACGACCTGCGCCCCCGTGGCGATGTGCACGTCCGCCGACAGCACGGAGTGGACGACCCTGCCGAAGACTTCGCAGCCCTCGGTGACCAGGCTGTCCCGGATTTCGCCCTGGGGCGCCGCGTAGTGCGGTGGCTCGCCCACGTTGCGTGCGTAGATGCGCCACTTGCGGTCGTGCAGGTCGATGGGCGGCGGCGTCATCAGCAGGTCCATGTTGGCCGCCCAGAGGCTCTCGATGGTGCCCACGTCCTTCCAGTAGCCCTCGAAGCGGTAGGCGGCCAGGCGCTCGCCGGCCGCGAGCATGGCGGGGATGACGTTCTTGCCGAAGTCGTTGGAGGACTTGGGGTTCTTTTCGTCGCTCTCCAGGTACTGGCGCAGCTTGTCCCAGGTGAACACGTAGACGCCCATGCTGGCGTTGTTGGACTTGGGATTCCTGGGCTTCTCCTCAAACTCGGTGATGATGCCGTCCGCGTCGGTGTTCATCAAGCCGAAGCGGCTGGCCTCCTCCCAGGGCACCTGGCGCACCGCCACGGTGAGCGCGGCGCCGCGGGAGACGTGATGGGAGAGCATCTCGGCGTAGTCGCACTTGTAGATGTGGTCGCCCGAGAGGATGAGCACGTAGTCCGGGTTGTACTGGCTGATGAAGGAAAGGTTCTGGTAAATCGCGTTGGCCGTCCCCTTGTACCACTCCCCCTCCTCGCCCTTGGAGTAGGGCGGGAGGACGAAGACGCCGCCGTTGGAGATGTCCAGGTCCCAGGGCGCGCCGGAGCCGATGTAGGAGTTGAGCTCCAGCGGCTTGTACTGCGTGAGCACGCCGACGGTGTCGATGCCGGAGTTGGCGCAGTTGGACAGGGGAAAGTCGATGATGCGGTACTTCCCCCCGTAGGGCACCGCCGGCTTGGCGACGTGCCGGGTCAGGATGCCCAGGCGGCTCCCCTGGCCGCCGGCCAGCAGCATCGCCACGCAGTTCTTTTTCTGGGTCATCGGGCTTCTCCCTCCTTTTCAGGCGGCGCCGCTTTCTTTTTGGCGGGCGCTCTCCGGGGCTTTTTCGCGGGCCTGGGGTCCCGCTTGTAGTCGAAGTAAACCGTGGACAGCGGCGGCACGCAGACCTCCACCGACCAAGGCAGGCCGTTGCACAGCTCCTCCTGCGCGCGCAGGGCGCCGGCGTTGTACTGGTTGGAGCCGCCGAACTCCTTCAGGTCGGTGTTGAAGCACTCCGTCACCACGCCCGGCTCCGGCAGGCCGAAGCGGTACTGGGGGTAGAAGGCCGAGGTGAAGTTGGTCATGCACACGACGGAATTGCCGGAAAGGTCGGTGCGCATGAAGACGGTCAGGCTGCGCTCCCGGTCGTCCGCCGCCAGCCACTGGAAGCCGTCCCAGCTGTCCTCCACCTCGTGCATGGCGGGGGTGTCCCGGTAGAAGCGGTTCATCACCCGCACGCAGCGGCACAGGTCCGGGTGGCGCTCGTAGACCATCAGGAACCAGTCCAGCTGGCCGTCGTAGTTCCACTCGATGAAGTGGCCGAACTCCCCGCCCATGAACAGCAGCTTTTTGCCGGGATGGGCCATGGTGTAGCCGTACAGCGCGCGCAGACCGGCGAATTTCTGCCAGAGGTCGCCCGGCTGCTTGTCCAGCATGCTCTTCTTCCCGTGCACGACCTCGTCGTGGGAGAAGGGAAGGATGTAGTTCTCGCTGAAGGCGTAAAAGAGGGAGAAGGTCAGCTTATCGTGATGCCAGCGGCGGTAGACCGGGTCGAACTTGATATAGGCCAGCATGTCGTTCATCCAGCCCATGTTCCACTTGAAGCCGAAGCCCAGCCCGCCCTGGTCCACCGGACGGGTAATCAGGGGAAAAGCGGTGGACTCCTCCGCGATCATCATCACGCCGGGGAAGTCGCTGTAGACGACCTGGTTGAGCCGGCGCAGGAAGTCGATGGCCTCCAGGTTTTCCCGGCCGCCGAACTGGTTGCCCAAAAAGTCCCCCTCCCGGGAGAAATCGTGGTAAATCATGCTGGACACCGCGTCGCAGCGCAAGCCGTCGGCGTGGTAGTACTCCAGCCAGAAACAGGCGTTGGACAGCATGAAGCTGTTGACCTCGCCCCGGGCGTAGTCGAACATCATCGTGCCCCATTGGGGCATCTCCGCGCGGCGGGGGTCCTCGTGCTCGAAGCAGGGGGTGCCGTCGAAGCGCCGCAGGCCGATTTCATCCCGCGGGAAGTGCGCGGGCACCCAGTCGAGGATGACGCCGATGCCGGCCTGGTGGAGCCGGTCAATGAGGGACATCAGCTCCTTCGGCTTGCCGTGCCGGGCGGTGGCCGCGTAGTAGCCGGTGACCTGGTAGCCCCAGGACATGTCCAGCGGGTGCTCCATCAACGGCAGCAGCTCCACGTGGGTGTAAC
>JAAZAQ010000114.1 GCA_012514225.1 Clostridiales bacterium
GGGCCGAACACCGTGACCCCCGACCCGGCCTTCGTGCCGGAAGGCTACCAGCTGACCGGCCCGGGCGATTACGCCGTGAACGTCACCGAATTCGGCGCGGAGCCGCCGGAGGTGACCTTCACCTACCAAAAACAGGTCCAGGCCGCCGAGGTGCTGGTCCGCTACCTGGACCAGTATGGCGCGGAGTTCTATTCCCAGCGGCGCGCCCTGCAGCCCGGACAGAACACCGTGACCCCCGACCCGGCCGTTGTGCCGGAAGGCTACCAGCTGACCGGGCAGGGTGAATTCTCCGTCAGCGTCACCGAGTTCGGCGCGGAGCCGGCCGAAGTGACCTTCACCTACCAGCAGCCCGTACCCCCGGCCTCCGTGACCGTGCGCTACGTGGACCAGGACGGGCTGGAGCTGGCGGCGGAGCACCGCACGCTGATGGCCGGCGCGCATGAGATTACCCCCGACCTGGGGCTGCTGCCCCCGGGCTACGAGCCGGACGGCCCGCAGCTCGAAACGGTGTCGGTCAGCCCCGACGGCGCGAGCCCGGACGAAATTACCTTCCGCTTCCGTCTCGTCCCCGTGGTGTCCCAGCCGGTGCGCGTGCCCGTTTCCTACGTGGACCTGGACGGCAACACCCTCCGCCCGGACAGCGTCTTCGAGGCCGTCGAAGGCAAAAACCCCGTGTCGCCCGAAACCGCGGGCATCCCCGAGGGCTACGCCCTGGCTGACGACCCGGTCAAGTACGTGACCGTCGCCAACAACGTGGCCGAGCCGGCCAGCCTGACCTTCCGCTACCAGCCGGTCACCGCCGCGACCGCCACGCCCTTCGTGCCCAAGGCGGCGCTGGTGGACGTGCTGTACAAAACCGAAGCCGGCGTGACCCTGCACAGCGAGCGGGTGCCCGCCCGGGAGGGCGAGGAAACCGTCATCCAGGTCAACCTGGGCCTGCTCAACCCCGCGGAATACCAGCTCGTCAGCCCCGAGCGCGCCGTCATCACGCTGGACGCCAGCGGCAACCCCAGCCAGCGCGAGGTGGTGTTCCTGTTCAAGGACGTCACCGTCAAGGACGCGGCCGTCACCGTGCGCTACCGCAACGAAGCCGGCATGGAAATCGCCCCCGCCCAGTCCGTCGTCATCACCCCCGGGACGCACCCCATCGCCGCCGCGCCCGAGAAGCTGCCCGCAGGGCTGGAGCTGGTCAGCCAGAGCCCGGTGGAGGTCACCCTCAGCCAGACGGGCTTGCTGAGCCAGACGGAGGTCGTGTTCGTTTACCGGACGCCCGCGACCCAGCCGCCGCCCGCCACCCCCAGCCCGGAGCCGACCGTCATCCCCTTCGACGTCGCCGGCATGGACCGCTGGGGCTACCCGACCGGGGACAGCATCAACTTCCGCTCCAGCCCCGATACCGCCTCCTCCCAGAACGTAATCTCCGTCATCAGCCGGCAGGACCTGGCGCACATCCTGGGCTCGGTCAAGAACCGCCAGGGCGAGGAATGGTACCTGGCGGAGGTCGGGGGCCGGGAAGGCTTCCTGAAAGCCTCCGTCGTGCGCCTGCTGTCCTTCAATGAGGCGGCCGCGCTGTTCAACTGGACGCCCACCCCCGCCCCCACCCAGCCGCCGGCCTCCGAGGTCATGCGGGACGGGGAAGTCATCGACCGCTGGGCGGAGGTCACCGACCGCAACGGCGTGAACTTCCGCGCCCGCGCCACCGCCTCTTCCACCAAAATCGGCCAGCTGGACCTGGGTGAGCGCTTCTGGGTGTACTCGCAGCAGACCGTGGGCAGCGACGTCTGGTACAGCATCATGGCCAACGGCAAGACCGGTTTCGTGATGGCCAAGTACACCCGGCTCTACTCCCTGCAGGAGAGCGCCCAGTACCAGACCACCCTGGCCACGCCCATGCCCTACAGCGTCACGTCGACGCCGCTGCCGCCCAAGATTACCCCCGCCCCGCTGACGCCCACCAAGCCCCCGGCAGCCACCCCGCCGCCCGCCACCGAGCCGCCGGCCGCCTACCACGGCTACGCCCTGACCACCCGCCAGGCCGCGCTGCGCACCGGCGCCAACCGCCCGGACGAGCCGGTGCTGGAAATGCTGGACGCCAACGCCCTGGTCTACGTGTGGGGCCAGACCTACGTGGGCAGCGAGGGCTGGAGCAACGTGCAGGTGATGGCCGACAAGATGTACGGCTACGTGCCCAACGCCTCCCTTCGCTACATCGACGAGCAGGAAGCGGCCTATTACCTGAGCCTCCTGAAGCCCCAGGCCACCCCGACCCCGGCGCCCACCGCGCCGCCCGCGCAGCGGACCGGGTACGCGATTACCCTGGGCGAAAACGTGCCCATGCGCTCCTTTGCGGATACCAACGCCCAGATTATGAGCCTGCTGCCGGACGGCGCCGTGGCGGGCGTGCTGGGCCAGGAGTACAGCGCCGGCGCGTCCTGGCACCTGGTGCAGTATGGCAGCGGCTTCGGCTACGTTCGGGCGGACCAGCTGCGCCTGTTCAACGACGCCGAGGCGGCCGCCTACCTGCAAAGCCTCCGCACGCCCCTGCCGGAGCCCGCCGCCTCCCTGCCGCCGGTCACCCTGGACAGCCCCTCCAGTTACGGCTACGTCAACTCGGACCGCGTGAACCTGCGCAGCGGCCCCTCCCAGCAAAGCCAGGGGCTCAAGCTGATGAGCAAGAACGCCTTCGCCCTGGTCTACGGCAGCAGCCAGCAGCCCGACGGATTGTGGTACCACATCAGCCAGGACGGCACCACCGGCTACGTGAGCAGCCAGTACTTCACCGTCCTGCCGATGGGAGAACTGCCCAACTACCTGCAAAGCGCGGAGTACCTCAACGCCAACGCCGCGGCCCAGCCCCAGGCGGGCGGCTACCAGCAGCCCCAGCAGATTACGCCGGTGGAGGACTACAACGCCGTCGTCTGGCAGAACCCCAACCTGGCCAACCCCTCCTACGAGCCCTTCAACCCGCTGGGCACGGCGACCCCCTCGGTGGAGGCCATCCTGACGCCCACGCCGGAGCCCAGCGCCTCCCCCAGCCCCACGCCGCCGGTCATCGAAGGGTTTGAGGAGCCGCCGGAAAAGGCGGACTCCTCCTTCCCCACCGGGCTTCTGGCCGCCGGGCTCATCGCCCTGCTGGGCGGCGGCGGGTACTACGCCTATCGCCTGTACAACCAGAACCAGAAGCGCGCGGCCCAGCGGGCGGCGCAGCGGCGGGCCCAGCAAGCCCAGCAGTCCGGCAGGCCGCAGGCGCGTCCCGCCCAGCAGCAGCCGGTGTCCCCCTACGCGCCGCCGCGCCCGGGCATGCAGGGCACGCCCTACCGTCCCGGGACCCCGCCGCAGCCGGGCCAGGCGCCCCAGGGCACGGCGACCTACCGCCCCGGCACCCCGCCCCAGCCCGGCCAGCCGGGCCAGGCGCCGCAGGGAACGGTGCCCTACCGCCCCTCCTCCTTCCCTCCGCAGGGACAGCCGCCC
>JAAZAQ010000115.1 GCA_012514225.1 Clostridiales bacterium
AAAGCGACCTGAGGAACGAGAAAATCGGCTTCAAGGTGCGCGAGGCGCAGATGATGAAAATCCCCTACATGCTCGTCATCGGCGACCGGGAAGCGGAGGAGGGCACGGTGTCCGTCCGCACGCGCAAGGGCGAGACCATCAACGGCGTCGGGCATGAAGCGCTGATCCGGGCGATGCAGAAGGAAATCGAGGACAAGGCGCTGGAGCGGGACGAAAGCCTGCTGTAAATGAAAAGAGTCACGCCCCCGCTGCATGCGAGGGCGTCGGGCTGTCAAAAAACCTTACTACTGACTATGATGCAGGGGGTTTCGGGGGGCGGCAGCCCACCGATTATCATCGTGTCGTCCGGCTCTGCCGGACGCGCGGGGCGTTTTCGCGAACAGCGAAAACATACCGCAGCAATCCTCCGAATCGAAAAAGGTCCGCAGACCTTTTTCGACAGTCTGACGCCCCCGCTGCATGCGGGGGCGTTTCCTTTTGGTGGGCTTGATTCTCTATCGGACGGCAACGACAAGGGGTCAAACGGCCGCTTTGCCCGCCTCCTCCGCCGATTGCTCCGCGCGCAAGGCAGACGGCCGGAGGTCCCGGTAAAAATGGCAGGCGACCAGGTGGGAGTCCGTATCCGGCTGGAGCGCGGGCGTCTGCTCGAGGCACCGCTGTCGGGCATAGGGGCAGCGCGTATTGAAAACGCATCCGGGCGGCGGGTCGATGGGCGAGGGGATGTCGCCCTGCAGTAGTTCGTTCATCGTCTTCACATCCGGGTCCGCGATGGGGATGGCGTCAAACAAGGCCTGGGTATAGGGGTGCAGCCTGCGGGCGAACAGGTCGTCCCGCCTGGCCAATTCCACAATATGGCCCAGGTACATGACCGCGATGCGGTCGCACAGGTGCTTGACCACCAAAAGGTTGTGGGATATGAAAACGTAGGTCAGCCTGTATTTGCGCTGCAGTACCTTCATCAGGTTGAGGATCTGCGCCTGGATGGATACGTCCAGGGAGGAGACGGGCTCGTCGCAGACGATGAGCCGGGGGTTGAGCGCCAGCGCGCGCGCGACCCCGATGCGCTGGCGCTGGCCGCCGGAAAACTCATGCGGGTAGCGTCCGTACATCTCGCTCTTGAGCCCGACGTCCTGCATGATTTCAATCACGCGCTCCCGCCTGGACTTCTTGTCCCCCGTTTTATGGACGACCAGGGGCTCGCCGATGGTCTGCCCCACCTTGTAGCGGGGGTCCAGGGAGGAGAACGGGTCCTGGAAGATGATTTGCACCTGGCGCCGGAACGCCAGCTCCTCCTTGCCTTTCAGGGCGTTGATGTCCGCGCCCTCGAAGCGGATGGCGCCGGCGGTCGGCTGCAGGAGCTTTACGATCATTTTGCCCGTCGTGCTCTTCCCGCAGCCCGACTCCCCGACCAGTCCCAGCGTTTCACCCTCGTAGACCTTGAAACTGACGTCCTGGACAGCCTTGACGGTCTTGCGCTCCGCGAAGGGGCTCAAGGACCGGGCGCTGACCGGGAAATGCATGACCAGCCCTTCCGCCTCCAGCAGAACCTTTCCTTCCTTATCGCTCACCTGCCAGAACCTCCTTGTAGTTCCAACACCGCACCTGGTGGCCCGGCTGTACCTCCAGCAAAACGGGATGCTCCTGCCGGCACTGCTGCGTCGCGTAGGCGCAGCGGGATTCGAACTTGCACCCCTGCATGCGCAGGGACTGCGGCACGGTGCCGGGGATGGTGTAGAGCATCTCCACGCTGTTGACGGGGTCCGGGATGGATTTGAGCAGCCCCAGGGTATAGGGGTGCAGCGGCTGCTTGAACAGCTTGCGCACGTCCGCGTACTCCACCGCCTCGCCCGCGTACATGACCATGACGTTCTGCGCGAACTGCGCGACCACGCCCAGGTCGTGGGTGATGAAAATGATGGCCGTGCCCAGCTTGGTTTTCAGGTCCATCATCAGGCGCAGGATCTGCGCCTGGATGGTCACGTCCAGGGCGGTGGTCGGCTCGTCGGCGATGAGGATGTTGGGGTTGCAGGCGAGCGCCATGGCGATCATGACCCGCTGCCTCATGCCCCCCGAAAGCTGGTGCGGATAGTTCCGCAGCCGCTTTGCCGGGTTGGGCAGCCCCACCAATTCCAGCATCTCCAGCGCCTTTTCCCGCGCCTGGGCCTTGTTCATCCCCTGGTGAATCTGCAGGGACTCCATGATCTGGCGCCCAACGGTGAACACGGGGTTGAGCGAGGTCATAGGCTCCTGGAAGACCATGGAGATATCGCTGCCGCGGATTTTCCGCATGGCCTTTGGTGACAGTTGCAGCAAATCCTGGCCCTTGTACAGGATTTCGCCGGAGGTGATTTTGCCCGGCGGATTGGGGATGAGCCGCAGGATGGACAGGGACGTCGCACTTTTGCCGCAGCCGGATTCGCCCACGATGGCCAGCGTTTCCGATTCGCGCAGGGTGAAGTCCAGCCCGTCCACCGCCAGCACGTTCTCCGTGGCGGTGCGGAACTCCGTGGTCAATCCCCTGACCTCAAGGATGGTTTTCTCGCTCATAGGTTTCCTCTGAAACGGTACTGCAGCTTGGGATCCAGCGCGTCCCTGAGGCCGTCGCCGACCATGCTGAAAGACAACACGACCAGGGTGATGGTGATGCCGGGAACGATGGACGCCAGGGGGTAGGTGCGGATGACGTCCCGGGCGGAGGACAGCATCGCCCCCCACTCCGGGCTGGGCGGCTGCACCCCCAGGCCCAGGAAGGACAGGGAGGAGGCCGTCAGGATGGCGGTGCCCAGGTTCAGGGTGATGTTGACAATCATCTGGGACACGGTGTTGGGCAGGATGTGGCTGAAAATCATCCGCGCGTCGCTGGCCCCCATGGCCTTGCACGCCTGGAGGTACTCGCTTTCCCGCAGGCCGATGACCACGCCGCGGATCATGCGTGCGATGGAGGGGATGGAGAACACGGAAACCGCGATGATGGTGTTCTCGATGCCCTTGCCCAGGATGGCCACGATCATGATGGCCAGCAGCAGGCCCGGGAAGGCCAGCAGGATATCGATGAGCCTGGAAATCAGCGTGTCCACCCACCTGCCGTAATAGCCCGCCGCCAGCCCCAGCAGCACCCCGATCAGCGCACCGCTGAGCACGCCGATGAAGCTGATGGACAGGGAAACGCGGGCGCCGTAGACCATGCGGGTCAGCACGTCCCGGCCCAGGTAGTCCGTGCCCAGGGGATACTCGGAAGACGCCTGCGCGTATTTCTGTTTCGGGTTGGTCTGCAGCGGGTCGTAGCGGCACAGGAAGGGGCCGATGAGCGCGGTGAGGAAGAACACCGTCAGGATGATTGCCCCGATGAGCGAGGTTTTCCGTTTGAGGATTTTTCTCAGCGTTTCCATCCGTTCCCTCCCGCCCTACTCATACTTGATCCGGGGGTCAATCATCCCGTAGATCAGGTCGACCACGGTGTTGACCACCACGAAGGAGACCGCGAACACCAGCATCGTTCCCTGAACGACCGGGTAATCCCGCTTGAGCACCCCGTCCACCATCAGCCGGCCCAGGCCGGGGATGGTGAACACCGTCTCCACCAGCGTCGCGCCGGCCAGCAGGCCGCCAAAGCGGAGGCCCAGCACCGTCACTACCGGAATCAGCGCGTTTTTCAGCGCGTGGATATAGACGATGACGCGCTCACTGACGCCCCTGGAGCGCGAGGTGCGGATGTAGTCCTGGCTGAGCACGTCGAGCATGGAGGAGCGGGTGGTTCGCGCGACCATGCCCATCGCCTGGGTGCCCAGGGTGACGATGGGCAGGATGGCGTGCTGCCAGCTTCTCATCCCGATGGAGGGAAGCCAGCCCAGATACAGGGAGAACAGCAGCATCAGCAGCAAAGCCAGGAAAAAGGAAGGGGTGGACACCGAAAGAAGGCTGAGCACCATGATGGCGTTGTCGGTGAACTTGTTCTGCCGCACCGCGGCCACCACCCCCAGCGCGATGCCGAATAGCGCCGCCACCAGCGTGCCACCCAGCGCCAGGATGAGCGTGTTGGGGAACCTCCGGACGATTTCATACATCACCTTGTTGCCGGTGCTCATGGACGTGCCCAGGTCGCCCCGGACGACGTTGCCCAGGAAGGTGAAATACTGGACGATGAAGGGCTTGTCCAGCCCCAGCCTGGCCCGCTCGGCCGCCTTGGCGTTCTCCGGCGCCCCCATGCCCAGCATGACCTCTACCGGATCCCCCGGCACGGCGCGGATGGACAGGAAGATCACGAAGGTCAGCACAAGCAGGAGCGGAATCAGCTGCAAGAGCCGTTTGAGCAAATACTTCATGTGCGGTTCTCCCGGTTGATGGTGTCAGCGCGGTCGCGCCCCGGAAAGACCAGGGCAGGCATGGACGCCGCATGCCTGCCCCGGGCCGTCAAAGGGGATGGCGGGTTCCTGCGTCTGGTTTTACGGGTTTTATTTGGCTACCTTGATTTTGTTGAAGTAGACCACGCCGGTCACGCCCGCGCTGAAGCCCTCGACCTTGTCGGACATGACGTAGGCGTTGTAGCGGTCGTTCATCCAGACGCCCACGGGGTCGTCCAGGTAGAGGATCTGCATGGCTTCCTTGTAGATTTCCAGGCGCTTTTCCTGGTCGGTTTCCATCGCGCCGGCGTTGAGCAGCTCGTCCACCTTGGCGTTGGAATAGAAGCCGTAGTTGTTGGTGTTGGTGTTGCCCGGGTCGGTCACGTAGAGCCGGTGCAGGCCGCCGTGCGCGTCCGCGGTGCTGGGACCGGCGCCCATGATGAACATGTCATAGCCGTAGGTCTGCTTGTACTCCTCGGGGGTCAGCCCGCCAAGGGAGGCGAGGAACACGGCGCGCTCGACCACTTCGAGGTTGACGTTGATGCCCACCTCGGCCAGCTGGGACTTGACCAGCTCACCCATCTCCACGCCCTTGATGTACACGGGCGTCACCATGATGGTGATGTCAAAGCCGTCCGGGTAGCCCGCCTCGGCCATGAGGGCCTTGGCCTTCTCCTGGTCCTGCTGGATGGTGCCGAAATTGTGGTAGCCGAAGGTCTTGGGGCTCAGCGGCGCGGTGCTGGGGTCGTCGCCCGGGTAAAGGGTTTCGACGATTTCCTGGCGGTTGAGCGCGTAGCTGACCGCCTGGCGGAGCCGCGCGTCGTGCAGGATGCTCTGGTCGGAGGCGTTGAACTGCAGGAGGTGCTGGCCGATGCTCTTGATTTTGACGACCTTGATACCGTCCATTTCGCCCAGGCGCACCAAATCCTCCGCGCCGATGCCGTCGGCGATATCCACCTGGTGGGTCTCGATGGCGATGGTCCTGGAATTGGCCTCCGGGATGATCATGATGGTGAAGGACTTGGTCGCCGGCGCGCCGCCGTAGTAGTCCTCGAACGCCTCAAAGACCATCTGCTCGTCCCGGTCCCAGGCCACGACCTTGAACGGGCCGGTGCCGTTGATGGATTCGGGGGTCTTGCCGAAGTCCTCCCCATACTGCTCCAGGGTCTTGGGGTTGAGAATCTGGTGCGCGCCCATGAGGTTGGCCAGGAAGGCGCCGTAGGGGCTGGCCGTCACCAGCTCGATCGTGAAGTCGTCCACCACGTTGCAGGCGACGATGTAGCCGGCGGTCTGCTCGGTGTAGCGGGTGGGGTTCTCGGTGTCCAGCAGGCGGTCGTAGGTGGCTTTGACGCTGCTGGCATCAAAGGGGGAACCGTCGTGGAAGGTGACGCCCTGGCGCAGCTTGAACGTCCAGGTGACCTGGTCCTCCCCGACGGACCATTCCGTGGCGAGGTCGCCGACGATGTTGCCGTCCGCGTCACGGGTCAGCAGGGAGCTGTAGACCTGCTTGAGCACCTTGTCGTTGGAAACGTTCCACATGGGGTCCATGGTATCCTGGTCGTTGGCGGTGACGTAGATGAAGCTGTCCTTGTACGCGGTTTCCGCGTTGGCAAGGGGCGCTCCTGCCAGGCCGAGCAACAGTGCGCTGAAGAGGACCCAGGTCAGCAGTTTTTTCATGAGTTCACCTCCGGTCTTATTTCAATCCCCTGTTCCTTCAGGTCTCTGTTGGCCATCAGCCAGGCGAAGGCCGTGGGGTATTGATCGTGGGAAACGATGTCTTTCAGCAG
>JAAZAQ010000116.1 GCA_012514225.1 Clostridiales bacterium
AGCCCGGGGCTCAATACCCCGGGCTGTCGCCGTTTGAAGAGATTGCGATGGGCGCCGTATCCTTTCGAAGCGTTTGCGATTGAGTTTGGTATCCGGCCTTACGGGCCATATTCCAGCGTGATTTCGGCGGCGTAGGGCGTGTAGGAGTACCGGTAGGAGACGATGGCGTAGTCCCCGGCGCGCTCCGACAGCCAGTCCCCCAGAAACCGCCCCATGTCAAAGCCCGGCTCCGTCCCGGTATACTGAACCTTCACCTGCGGCGATTTGGATGAAAGCAGGCCGTCCACCGCCCGCGCGAAGCCCGCCTCGTCCGCGAAGGGCAGGTAGCCCTCGCTCGGGGCGTAAGTAATCGTCAGCTCCCCGGAATAGTCGAAGCCGGACAGTTGGTAGGCGCTGACGAAGTGCCGGCTGCCGTTTTCCTTCATCCACTGTGCCGCGGCGCCCATTGCGTCGAAGAAGCGGTCCGGGCCGTGGTAGGCGTACAGGATTTCGCTTTCCTTTTGCCGGAGGGCGTCTTCCAGCTGGGCGCCCAGCCCCGCCTCGTCCGAAAACGGGCGGGCGCCGTTGTTGAGCAGGTAGTTGAAGCGCAGGGTGTCCGCCGGGGGCGGGACGAGGTTGCCGTAGCTCCAGTCATGGTCGCGGGAAAGCAGGCCGGTGGTGAGGCCGAAATAGTCGTAGCCCTCCTCCCCGCCCACCGGGTCGTCCCAGGTCACGTCCACCCAGGCCCATTCGCCGTCCATCCGCACCAGGTTCCAGGCGTGGGACACGCCGCGGCTGGAGCCGGTGACGTACAGGCTCTCCAGGCCGATTTCCCGGAGCAGAATCTGGTAGGCCAGGGCGTAGCTCTCACAGACGCCGGTTCCGCGCAGCAGCACGCCCTCCGGACTGTGCTCGGTGTACGATTCGTCATATTCGGCGCCTTGGGTCAGGGCGTCGTGCATCCATAGCGCCTTTTCATAGTCCGTCCGGAGGTTTTCCGCCTGCATGGCCCGTGCGATTTGCCGCACCCGCCCGGGCAGGGTCCCCGGGTTGTCCTCGTCCTCCCTGCCATAGCAGTAAAAAGGCTCGCTTTCAAGCTTCAGCGTGCGGTGCTCCTCGTCAAACACATGGGCCTGCAGGAAATACTGCCCCCTGTCCTCCGGGGTGAAGGAAAAGGCGTTGGAAGGGGACGCCTCCTGCCGCCCGACGCCCACAAAATGACCCGTCTGTTCGCGGTCCGGGGTGTAAAAGAGGATGAACTCGAAGCGCAGCCCGCCGGCGTCCGGAACCGCGACCTCCGCCCTGACCCGTTCCCCGGCGACGAAATAGGCGGCGCTGGTTTTCAAGTAGGCGTATTCCAGTTCCCGGACGCTCTGCCCCTGCGCCTGCCCGGGCAATAGCGCCAGCAGCAGCAAGGCAGCCAGCAGGGCAAGCCGGGCGCGTCGCGAACGGTCGCATATTGACATCCCGCGGCCCCTCCTTCCCTTCTGTTTGAACCTGTGTGCGATTGTCTGCGTATGGTAGCAAATGGCGTTTTGGGGGTCAAGGGGACGGCCGCGCGTTTGACAGCAGGCCGGGCCGGGCATATACTTTCATCAGCCCGCGATGGATGGCGGAACGGCAAAACTGCATAAACAACAGGAGGAAACCCGCATGAAAAAACTCGGAGCCCTGCTTCTGACCCTGCTGATGGTGTTCACGGCCTCCGCCGCGTTCGCGGCGGGCTCTCTGGTGGTGTACTCCCCGCATGACGCGGACCCGCTGCAGGCCGGGCTGGCCCTCTTCCAGGCGGCCTATCCGGACATCAAGGTGGAATACATCGCCGCCGGTACGGGCGAACTGCTCCAGCGCGTCGCTGCCGAAAGCGAAAACCCCCTGGCCGACGTCCTCTGGGGCGGCGGCGCCGACTCCCTGGCGGCGTTCAAGCCCTACTTCCAGCCTTACGTCAGCGCCAACGACGCGGTCATCGGCGAGAACTTCAAGGACGCGGAGGACCTGTGGATCGGCGAGTCCCCGCTGCCGATGGTGCTCTTCTACAACAAGACGATGGTGACTGACGAGGAGGCCCCCAAGACCTGGGAAGACCTGCTCAACCCGAAGTGGAAGGGGAAAATCGCCTACGCCTCCCCGGCCAAGTCCGGCTCGGCCTACACCCAGCTGTGCACGATGATCTTGGCCGCGGGCGGCCCGGAGGGCGGCGGCTGGGACTTCGTCGAGAAGTTCTACCAGAACCTGGACGGCAAGCTGCAGGACAGCTCCGGCAACTGCCACAAGCTGGTGGCCTCCGGCGAGTACGCGATCGGCGTGACCATCGAGAAGTCCGCCGTGCTCTACGCCGACAACCCGGACGTGGCCTTCGTGTACCCGGCGCAGGACAGCGCGGTGCCCGACGGCGTCGCCATCATCAAGGACTGCCCCAACCTCGACAACGCCAAGCTGTTCGTCGACTTCGTGACCGGCCTGGAGTGCCAGAAGGCGCAGAACGTCGACTGGAAGCGCCGCCCGGTGCGCAGCGACCTGGAGCCGCAGGGCCTGGTGCAACTCGCGGACATCGACCTGCTGGACTACGACTTCGACTGGGCCGCCACCCAGAAGGAAGCCATCATCGAGAAGTGGCAGGAAATCATCGTCAACAACTGATTCCAAACCTTGGGCGGGGGGAGCCGGGCGCGCGCCCGCTCCCCCTCCTTTTCCCGGAAGGAGACGGCCATGGAATCCCACGACGTCATTATCAAGGACGCGGTCAAAGCCTACGGTGACTTCAAGGCGGTGGCGGGCATCTCGCTGGACATCCGCAAGGGGGAGTTCTTCACCCTCCTGGGCCCCTCCGGCTGCGGCAAGACGACGCTGCTGAGGATGATCGCGGGCTTCAACACCATCGACGAGGGCACCATCTCCTTTGGCGGGCGGGTCATCAACGGCGTGCCCGCCCACAAGCGCGGCATCGGCATGGTGTTCCAGAACTACGCGATTTTCCCGCACCTGACGGTGGCGGAAAACGTGGCCTACGGCTTAAAGGCCCGCAAGGTGCCCGCCCGGGACATCGCCCCCCGGGTCCGGACGGCGCTTGAGATGGTGCAGATTGACCCGCTGGCCGGCCGTCGGCCCAACGAGCTCTCCGGCGGCCAGCAGCAGCGCGTCGCCCTCGCGCGGGCCTTCGTCATCGAGCCCAGCGTGCTGCTGATGGACGAGCCGCTGTCCAACCTGGACGCCAAGCTGCGCGTGCAGATGCGCACCACCATCAAGAAGCTGCAGCGGAAGCTGGGCATCACGACCGTCTACGTCACCCACGACCAGGAAGAGGCGCTGTCCATCTCCGACCGCATCGCGGTGATGAAGGACGGGCGCATCATGCAGGTGGGCGAGCCGACGCAGATTTACAAGAAGCCGGAAAACGCCTTCGTCGCCGGCTTCATCGGGGTGTCCAACTTCCTGGACTGCCAGGTCGATGGGCAGGACCCGGGGAACGCAACCCTGCTCATCGGGGATTTCCGGCTTCAGGGCGTCCGGCTCAACCGGCCGTATGCCGGCCCGGGGAAAATCGCCGCGCGGCCGGAGCACCTGTCCATGGGGGCGGAGGGCATCCCGGGGCGCATCGAGCTGTCCACCTTCCTGGGGGACTTCATCGAGTACGAAATCCTGCTGGAGAACGGGCAGACCCTCCAGTTGAACGAGTACACCAAGGACGCGCTGACCGTGAAGAAAGACGGGACGCCCGTGAAGGTGCTGCCGGACGCGGACGCCGTCATCGTGTACGGCGAGGGGGGGGAGGCGCTCACATGATGAAGTTCCCCGCCCTGAAGAAGCCGAAGCTCGACTTCTGGTTTTTCGTCAAGGTCGCCGTCATCCTGGCGATGCTGTTCTTCCTGGTGTACCCCTTCTCCACCCTCATCACCCGCAGCTTCTTTTCCAAGAAGGCGGACGGGGCGACGCTGGAGAACTACGCCACCTTCTTCAGCAAGAAATACTACCTCGACGCGCTGAAGAACACGCTGTATATCACCTTCGCCTCCTCCATCACCTGCCTGCTGGTCGGCGCGCCCATGGCCTACCTGATGACGCGCTACAACGTCTTCGGCAAGCGGGTCATCTACGTGTGCATCATCCTGGCGCTGATGTCCCCGCCCTTCATCGGCGCCTATTCCTGGATTCTGCTGTTCGGCCGCGCGGGGTTCGTGACGCGGCTGTTCGCGGGGATGGGCATCACGACGCCGACCATCTACGGCCCGGGGGGCATCATCCTGGTGTTCACCCTGCACTTGTTCCCCTACGTCTACCTCTATGTTTCCGGCGCCCTCACCAGCATCGACAGCTCCCTGGAGGAGGCGGGGGAGAACCTGGGCTCCTCCAAGCTCCGGCGGCTGTTCACGGTCACGCTGCCGGTGGTGATGCCCTCCGTCCTAGCCGGCGCGGTGATGGTGTTCATGACCTCCCTGGCCGACTTCGGCACGCCCATGCTGCTGGGCGAGGGCAAGACGCGCGTGCTGCCGGTCCTGGTGTACGACGCCTACATGAGCGAAATCGGCGGCAACGCCAACATGGCCAGCACCCTGTCGGTCATCGTGGTGGCCTGCTCGCTCAGCGTCCTGCTGCTCCAGAAATTCTACGTGGCGCGGCGCAACTACGCGATGACCTCCCTGCGCCCGCCCAAGGTGGTGGAGCTGCACGGGTGGAAGCGCTTCCTGGTCACCCTGCCCGTCGCCCTGGTGGCCTTCCTGGGCCTGCTGCCGCAGCTGACGGTGGTGGTTTCCTCCTTCATCCGCACGGACTTCACCGGCTTCATCGGCGGGTTCACGCTGGAAAACTACGAGAAAATCCTCAGCCGCCTGGCGACCAACATCACCAACACCTACTACTTTTCCGCCATCGCCATCATTTTCATCGTCATCTTCGGCATGCTGATTTCCTACATCCTCGTGCGCAGGCGCGGCAAGGTGGCCAGCGCCATGGACCTGCTGGTCATGTTCCCCTACGTCATCCCGGGCTCGGTACTGGGCGTGTGCCTCATCGTGGCCTTCAACCGCCAGCCCGTCATCCTGACGGGGACGGCAGCCATCATGATCATCTCCTACGTCGTGCGCAAGCTGCCCTACACCGTGCGCTCCGGCAGCGCCTTCCTCTACCAGATGGACGCCTCGGTGGAGGAGGCCTCCATCTCCCTGGGGGTCTCCCCGATGAAGACCTTCTTCACCGTCGTCGCCCGGCTGATGCTGCCGGGCATCCTGTCCGGCGCCATCCTCAGCTGGATTACCTGCATCAACGAGCTGAGCTCCTCCATCATGCTCTACAGCGGCAAGACCTCCACCATCTCCGTGGCCATCTACCAGGAAGTCATGCGCATGAGCGACGGCACCGCCGCCGCCCTGGCCGCCATCCTCACCCTGACCACCGTCGTCTCCCTGATGATTTTCCTGCGCTTCAGCAAGGGGCGGGTGTCGGTGATATAAGCGGACGGTATCCGCCCGCCGCGCACAGGCCCCGGCTTTCGCCGGGGCCTGTTTGATTTGCGCGCAGGGGCTTTTGTTGTGCTTGACATCAGATTCGAATGGTGTAAAATTATTATGGAAAGAAGGATGAGGGGCTGTCTTCGACCCCGCTTTTGGTTTTCAAATATGGCCGTCTATATTGAGTAATCAGGGTTTCCCGCTTTTTCAAGCACCGCAAATCTCCGCGCAACAGGGAACGAATTCGGACAAATCTCCGCCGTTTGACTGGAAAAAGCCGAAAGCCCGTTGTTGCGCATCGAAAAGCCGGGGCGGGCACCCGGCGGCTCCGCGCGGAACCCGCTGCCCTGTCAGAGAGCAGCCGGTTCCGTCATCCTGGTTCCCGGGCGCCCAGGAACCCTTTGGGGAGGCTTCCATGGATTCGGTGGAAAGGACGCTGGCCGCGCTGTCAGGGGAAACCCATGACCGCACGCCGGTGGTACCCCTGTTGATTCAGCATTGCCTGGAGGTCGCCCGGATTCCCCATTCGGTCTACAGCACACAGCCGGAAAAAATGGCCGAAGCCCAAATCCTGGCCGCGGAGCGATACGGCCTGGACGGCTTTCACATCAGCTCCGACAACTACATCGTATCCGAGGCACTGGGAAACCGGGTCTCCCTGCCCGTTGACCAACCCCCGCAGAAGGCCTTCGCCTGCCAGGCCGCGAAAGCGGACGTGTCGCTGCTGCGGAAAAACCCCGACCCTTATACATCCGCCCGCATGCCGGTGATGATTGAGGCGACCCGCCTGGCGAGGCGGGCGGTGGGGAACCGCAAGTTCATCAAGGCGAACTGCGATAGCGGGCCTTTCACGGTTGCCTCGTCGCTGCGCGGCGCGGAAGCCCTTTTCATGGATTTGTACGACCGGGAGCAATACGTCCTGGACTTGATGGACGCCGCTTCCGACGCCATCGTCCGGTACGCCGCCGCGCTCGCGAAGGCCGGCGCGCACGCGATCACCTACGGGGAGTCGACCGGAAGCCTGGTCAGCCGCGAGCAGTTTGAGGCCTATGTGCTGCCAGCCAACCGCCGCGTGGTGGAGCGCATCAAGGCGGCGACCGGCCTGCCGGTTTTTTTCCATATGTGCGGCAAGGTGGACCACATCGTCGACCTGATGGCAAAAACAGGCGCGGACTGCCTGGAGCTGGACAGCTTCACGGACTTGGGCGCCGCGTACGAAAAGACCGGCCGGAGCCTGTGCATCACCGGCACCGTGGACACCGTCTCGCTGCTGCTGGAAGGCAGCC
>JAAZAQ010000117.1 GCA_012514225.1 Clostridiales bacterium
CGCGACGAGCTGCTGCGGCTCAACTATGGGATGTGGGACTACCTGAAAAACGACCCGGGGCAGAGGGACAGGCACCGCAACTGGCGCCTGTCGTGGATGGGGGCGCTGCCCGGGAAAAGGGAAAGCCGGCGCTATATCGGGCCGCATACCCTGACGGAGAACGAAATCCTGTCGGGCGGGCTGTTCCCGGACGTCGTCGCCTTCGGCGGCTGGACGATGGACGACCACCACCCGGCGGGCTTCCGGACACGGGAGGCGCCCAACATCTTCCATCCGGCGCCCTCCCCCTACGGCATCCCCTTCGGCTGCCTCTATTCCTCCAACGTCGACAACCTGCTGTTCGCGGGGCGCAATATCTCTGCGACGCACGCCGCACTGAGCTCCACCCGCGTGATGGGGACCTGCGCCCTCCTGGGCCAGGCGGCGGGCACCGCCGCCGCCCTGGCGGTCCGGCACGGCTGCCTACCCCGGGACGTGGCCGCCCGCCACATCGGCGAGCTGCAGGATATGCTGCAGCAGGACGACTGCTTTTTGCCCGGTTTCACGCGGCGAGTCAGCCGGGTCTGTGCAGCGGCTGCGCTGACCGGGGACGGCGAGGGCCTGGACAACCTGCGCGGCGGCGTGGACCGCCCCCGGCCGGGCAGCCCGAACGCCTGGACAGGGCGCTGCGGGGACCGCATCACCTACGCCTTTTCGCGGCCGGCGCATCTGCGCTCCATCCGCATCGTGGCAGACAGCGACCTGAACCGGGAAACGCTGCCGGAACTGGAAAGCCGGCTGAAGCGGGGGATGTTCCACAACCGCCTGCTGGGCCAGGAGCCCTCGCACCTGCCCAAAACCCTGCTGAAAGCCTACCGCGTCGTCGCCGGCTTCGCGGACGGAAGCCAGGCTGTGTCGGTGGAGGAAGCCTGCAATATCCACAGGCTTTGCCGGCATGAGGTCGACCTGCCCGGTTGCGTTTCCCTGACCCTCGAGCCCCTGTCGACCTGGGGCGCGGAAACGGTCCGGCTCTTCGCGTTCGAGGCCGGGGAATCGCACGGCTTTATCCAGCCAGGGCCGCCCACTTCGGAGAAAGAGGAGATTGTCCCTTGATTCAAAAAAAAGTATATGAAGACGCGCTGTTTGACATCGTCGTGCGCGGCGCGACTCAGGTGCCCAAAGACGTGCTCGCCGCCTTCGAGGCCACCATCGCGCGGGAGACCCACCGCAGCGCGCGGGAGGGGCTGGAACGCACCTACGAGAGCATCCTGCTGTCCGCAAAGACCGGGCGCCCCGCCTGCCCGGACACCGGCTGGCCGATGTTTTACTTCAAGGTCGGGAACCAGGCTGCGCTGGAGGGCGGGCTGACGGCCCTGGAGGAGGCGGCCCGCGGCACCGTGAAGCGCGCGACCCGGGAAGGGTTCCTGCGGGCGACGATGAAGCACCCGCTGACGGGCTTCGACCCCGGAAACAACGTCGGCATGAACATCCCCTACTTTACCTACCGCTTCGTCCCCGGCGACAGCGTCGAGATGACCTACGTCGCCAAGGGGGGCGGCAGCGAGTGCTTTGGCGGCACGCGTCACCGCGTCGTCGCCTTCGCGGACGGCCTGAACGGCATTTACAAATTTGTCGTGGACGCCTTTGTGGCGGCCAGCCGTGCCGGCGCCGTCTGCCCGCCCAGCCTGCTGGGCATCGGCATCGGGGGAACGGCGAACGTGGCGGCCAACCTCGCCAAGGAGGCGGCCTGCCTGCGGACGGCGGGCTCGCGCCACCCGGAGCCGGAGTTCCGGGACATCGAGGAGAAGCTGCTGCGCGCGCTGAACATGCTGAAGGTGGGCGCCATGGGCGCGGGGGGCGACACGTCCGTGTTCGCGGTGAACGTGGAATACGCCTATACGCACATCGCGGGCATCGCGGTGGCGACCAGCACCAACTGCATGGTCGCCCGCCGGGCGTCCGCCAGAATCCGGGGGGACGGCGCGGTGGAAGCGATGACCAGCCCCGGCTGGTTCGAAGGGAGGTAGCGGCGATGGCGACCTATCACCTCAACGCGCCTTTTGACGCCGGTGACATCAGGAAACTCCGCGTCGGCGACCTGGTGTACGTGAGCGGGAAGGCCTTCACCTGCCGCTCACGCCTGCACCGCTGGGTGTTCGACGAGGGGAACCCTGCCCCGCAGGCCGCCATGGAGCGCGAGCTGCTGATTCACGCCGGGCCGATCGTAATGAGGGAAGACGGGCGGTTCAGGCTGGTTTCCTTCATGCCCACCTCCAGCATCCGCTTCGAGAAATGGGGCGCCCGGTCGGTCCGGGAATGGGAATTGCGGATGATTATCGGCAAGACGACGATGGGCCGGAAAACGATGGAGCAGATGAAGGTGCTGGGCTGTGTGCACGTCTCCCCGCAGGGCGTCAGCCCCAACCT
Organism: Clostridiales bacterium; assembly: GCA_012514225.1. Taxonomy (GTDB): domain Bacteria; phylum Bacillota; class Clostridia; order Christensenellales; family Aristaeellaceae; genus UBA6115. The sequence continues at coordinate 2,407 of JAAZAQ010000117.1, forward strand.
CTGGGCCGACTCCATCCGCGTCACGGGCGTGGAGCTGTACGACGAGCTGGGCGCCATCGAGGCCACCTGGCAGCTGGAGCTGGACAACCTGGGGCCTTTTGTCGTCGATATCGACACCCGGGGGGAGAACCTGTTCGAAATGATGGACGAAACCGTCGCGGGGAACCAAAAGGCGGCCTACGAGTTTCTGGGGATTCCGGAGGGTTTCGAGTATACGAAGCTATACTGAAGGAAGCTGACAGCATCTGGCGCGCAGCCCATTGAAAGGCTGTTTTCAACAGTTCCCATACCAGGTTTATCGCATGAACGGTTCATGAAATCACGGAAAAATGAGAAGCAGTCACGCTCTTGTGTGACTGCTTCCGTGAAAATCCGTTGGCGCCGCTCTACCACTGCAGATTCAGAGCCGCGGCCAGGTTTCCGGTTTCAAATCAAACCTTACTTTTTGCGGGCAGCGACAACGCTTTCCCAATCGAAGTCCTTGATGTTGTCGACGGTCAGCAAAGTCGGGAGCGATTCGTAAACCTTGGGGATTTCTTCGCCCCTCAGAACCGCGGCAATGGCGTCACAGGTGTCTTTCGCCTGCGTCACGGGGATGTTCGCGCACATCGCCTTCCAGTTTTTGTCGTTCGCCTCGAGCCACTCAAAGCCTTCCGAGGCCCAGC
>JAAZAQ010000118.1 GCA_012514225.1 Clostridiales bacterium
CGCTTCTACGACATGCTGAGCCTCCTGCAGGTCACCATGGCCACGCCCACCCTGTCCAACGCCCGCAAGCCCTACCACCAGCTGAGCAGCTGCTTCATCGACACCGTGCCCGACGACCTGCAGGGCATCTACCACTCGATTTCCAACTTCGCCAACGTCAGCAAGTACGGCGGCGGGATGGGCCTGTACTTCGGCAAGGTGCGCTCCCAGGGCGCGGCCATCCGAGGCTTCGAGGGCGCGGCGGGCGGGGTCATCCGCTGGATCCGCCTGGCCAACGACACCGCTGTGGCGGTGGACCAGCTGGGCGTGCGCCAGGGCGCCGTCGCCGTGTACCTGGACGTGTGGCACCGCGACCTGCCGGAGTTCCTCCAGTTGCGCACCAACAACGGCGACGAGCGCATGAAGGCGCACGACGTCTTCCCCGCCGTGTGCATCCCGGACTATTTCTACCGGCAAGTCCAGCAGGACATGGAGGGCGACTGGCACCTGTTCGACCCGCACGAGGTGCTGGCAAAGAAGGGCTGGTCGCTGGAGGACAGCTACGGGGAGGAGTGGACGAAAAAGTACCTGGAGCTGGTGGGGGACGGCAGCGTCAGCCGCCGGGTGCTGCCCATCAAGGACGTGGTGCGCATGGTCATCAAGTCGGCGGTGGAGACCGGCACGCCCTTCGTCTTCAACCGCGACGCCGTCAACCGCGCCAACCCCAACCCGCACAAGGGCATGATTTATTGCAGCAACCTGTGCACGGAAATCGCGCAGAACATGTCCGCGGTCACCTTCGTCGACCAGCACACGGAAAACGTGGGCGGGGACACGGTGGTGGTGACCACCACCAAGCCCGGGGACTACGTGGTGTGCAACCTGGCCAGCATCAACCTGGGCCGGGTGGACGCACTGGACGTGCCGGAATTGGAGCGGCTGACCGAATCCGCCGTGCGCGCGCTGGACAACGTCATCGAGCTGAACTACTTCCCCGTGCCCTACGCCCGGGTCAACAACCGCCGTTACCGCCCCATCGGCCTGGGCGTGAGCGGCTACCACCACACCCTGGCCCGGCGCGCCATCGCCTGGGAGAGCGAGGAGCACCTGAAGTTCGCCGACGCGGCCTTTGAGAACATCAACCGCGCCGCCATCCGCGCCAGCCTCGCGCTGGCCCGGGAGAAGGGCGCCTACGAGTACTTCCCGGGCAGCGACTGGCAGACCGGCGACTACTTCGACAAGCGGGGCTACGATTCCCCGGAGTGGGAGGCGCTGAAGGCCGAGGTGGCACGGGACGGGCTGCGCAACGGCTACCTGCTGGCCGTGGCGCCCACCTCCAGCATCTCCATCATCGCCGGCACCACGGCGGGCATCGACCCGATCATGAACCGCTTCTACTACGACGAGAAGAAGACAGGGCTCATCCCCCGCGCGGCGCCTGACCTGGACATGCGGACCTTCTGGTTCTACAAGTCCGCCCACGCCATCGACCAGCGATGGTCCATCCGCGCCTCCGGCATCCGGCAGCGGCACATCGACCAGGCGCAGAGCATGAACCTGTACACCACCAACGACTATTCCTTCCGCCAGATCCTGGACCTGTACCTGCTGGCCTGGCAGGAGGGCGTGAAGACGGTCTACTACATCCGCTCCAAGTCCCTGGAGGTGGAGGAATGCGAGAGCTGCTCCACCTGACGGGGTTCAACCGGGACCGCCCGCCGCGGGCGAAGCAAGAAGGAGGCGTTCATGCCGAAACTGGACAAGAAACCGCTGTTCAACCCCCAGGGGGACACCGACCTGCGTTCCCGCCGCATCATCGGCGGCAACCCCACCAACCTCAACGACTTCAACAACATGAAGTACCAGTGGGTCAGCCCCTGGTACCGCCAGGCGATGAACAACTTCTGGATTCCGGAAGAAATCAACATGGCGACCGACAAGAAGCAGTACCCGGGCCTGCCAAAGGCGGAGCGGCGGGCCTATGACAAAATCCTGTCCTTCCTGATTTTCCTGGACAGCATCCAGACCGCCAACCTGCCCAGCATCGGGCAGTACGTCACCGCCAACGAGGTCAACCTGTGCCTGTGCATCCAGACCTACCAGGAGGCCATCCACTCCCAGAGCTACTCCTACATGCTCGACTCCATCTGCGAGCCGCAGGAGCGCGACAGCATCCTCTTCCAGTGGAAGGACGACGCCCACCTGCTGCGCCGCAACACCTTCATCGGCGACATCTACAACTCCCTCCAGCAGGAGCCGAGCCTGCGCAACTTCCTGCGGGTGGTGATGGGCAACTACATCCTGGAAGGCGTCTATTTCTACTCCGGCTTCATGTTCTTCTACAACCTCGCCCGCAACGGCCTGATGCCCGGCTCCGCCCAGCAAATCCGCTACATCAACCGCGACGAGGCGACCCACCTGTGGCTCTTCCGCAACATCCTGCAGGAGCTGCAGGCCGAGGAGCCGGAGCTGTTCACGGCGGAGCTGAGAGAGACCTTCCGGGGAATGCTCAGGGAGGGCTGCGAGCAGGAAATCGCCTGGGCGGAATACGCGATCGGCGAGGATATCCAGGGCCTCAACGGGCAGATGGTGGGCGACTACATCCGCTACCTGGGCAACCTGAGGGCCCAGAACATCGGGCTGGAGCCCCTGTACGAGGGCTTCGAGCAGGAGCCGGACTCGATGAAGTGGGTCAGCCAGTACAGCAACGCCAACCTCATCAAAACCGACTTCTTCGAGGCCCGCAGCACCGCCTACGCCAAGTCCTCCGCGCTGGTGGACGACCTCTGAGGCGGGGCGCGCAGAATTGCATCAATAAGACCCCGGCCTGGGGCGGGAGGGCTGAAGGTGAAGATTGACTTTTCGGCGCTGGAGGAGCGCCTGGTGCCGGGCATGCGCGGCGGGCGGGGCAGCGCCCGGATGAAGCAGTTCGCCGACCCGGACAACCGCGTGCTGTGGATTGCCCTGGCGCCCGGCGCGTCCATCGGCGGGCACCGGCACGACACCAGCAGCGAGACGGTGTACGTGCTGGCGGGCAGCGGAACGGTATCCACGGAGAGCGGGGAGGAAAAAGTTCAGGCCGGGGACTGCCATTATTGCCCGAAAGGCGCGTGGCACAGCCTGGCCAACACCGGGGAGGGCGACCTGGAAATCTTCGCCGTTATCCCGGAACACGGGCGCTGAAACGGCGCCACGCCAGTCAGCAAGCCGCCGGCCGGGCGGTTTTCTTCATTTTCGGGGCAAAGGGTATATGAACCATAGAGCCGCCCACGGACGGGCGGGGACAAGGAGGACAGATGCTCGACACAGAAAAGAGGGACCGGCTGGTTCCGGAACTGGCCGCGGCGGAGGGCGTCAGGATTTCCGTTTACCTGCCCACCCACCGGGCCTTCCCGGATAACAACCAGGACAAAATTGTCTACAAGAACCTGCTGCAGGAGCTGGAAACCGCCCTGGAGCGGCGGTATCCGCGCAGGGAATGGCAGCAGGCGGAGAGCCGGCTGGCGGAGCTGCTGGAGACGCCGGAGCTGTGGATACACGCCACCGAAGGCCTGGGCGTGCTGGCCGCCGAGGACCGCGCGGAATCCTTCCGGCTGGAAACCCAACCCGCGCCCGCCTTTTATTTCGGGGAGCACTTCCACCTGCTGCCGCTGTATCCCCTCCGGGACAGCGCAGGCCGGGCCTTCCTAGCCCACATCAGCCGGGACAGGCTCAGCGTGTACATGGTCGGCCCGCAGGGCGTCGCCCCGATGAGCCTGCCGGACGTGAAGGACCGCTTCCCGGCGCTGTACGACGACTTCGACCCGGAGCACAGCTTCAACACCGGCTCCGCTGCGGGGGAGGCGGGCGGCTACCATACCTATGGCAGCAAATCAAAGGGGGAGGACCTGGACCGCGAAAAATACTTCCGCTACCTCGACGGCGCCTTCCGGCAGCTGCACAGGGACACCGGCCTGCCCATCCTGCTGTCGGGCACGGAGGACACCCTCGGCGGGTTCCGAAAAATCGCGCAGGGGCCGGCCTACCTGGACGGCAGCATCGACCAGCCGCCGGATTCATTGGCGCCGGACGAGCTGCTGCGCCGGGCGACGGCGCTGCTCAAGCCCGGCCTGAAGCGGCAGACGGACGCATTGCGCGCGCATATCCGCAGCAGGCAGAGGGACAACAAGGCGGTCAACAGCCTGGACGACATCCTGCAGGCCGCGGCGGAAGGGCGGGTGGAAACCCTGCTGCTGCCCGGGACGCTGCCGGAGAACGAGAGAGTCCGGATGGACCGCGCCGTCAAGGAGGTGCTGGCGGCGGGCGGGACGGTGTACGCGGACGCGGACGGGCGCCTGGACCTGCCCGGCGGGCGGATGGCGCTGCTGCGGTACTGAGGGGCTTCAAATATCCCTCGCAGGGCGCGGGAATCACAGCGCCCCTTCGTTCATTCCCCCGGCAACGGACGCAGGGAGCCGAGCATGTGCTCCATGCGCGCGCCCCAGCCCTCCGCGGCCTCCGCCGGGCAGCGCAGCGTGACAAGCCAGGCGCCGCTGGCCGCCTCGGCCAGGAAGACCCGGGCCGTTTGCCCGCCCTTCATCGCGGCGAAGCCCGCGACGGGGTCCTGCTCGAAATGGAAGCCCGGCACAGGGTCCGACGCTTCCGCGGCAATCGTTTCCCATCCCTCCGCCCGGTATCCAACCCGGACATCGTCCAGGATGTCGCCGTTTTCCCGCCGGAGGCCATCCGCGCTTTCGACGGAAAAGGACACCGGGCCGTCCAGGGCATTGTCCAGCAGCTCGAAGCGAACGCCCTCCTCCGTCCTGACCGCCCCGAAGTGCCGCGCGTCGAACCACAGCGAGAACAGGCCCTCTTCGCGATACTCGGTCGCCTCCCAGGTTTCCGGCTCGCCTTCGAGCAGCAGCGTCTCCGTCCGCGTCGGGGGCGCCTGAGCCCCTGAAAAGGCAGGCGCGGCCACCGCCAGAACCAGCAGCGCCGCAAGCAGGGTTCTTTTCCAATAACACATCGGACCATCCCTCTTTCCGTCCAGGTTTCCACCCATCAAACGCGGGTGGCGGCAAGGTTCGTGCGCCGGGGGAATCCGCCTCCCCGGCCGGGATGTTTTTTTCGCGCTCCGCGCTCCCCCGCGTTGCAAAGCGCGGCCCGTTCGGTTAGAGTAAAGTACGTTGTATATTTCCGGCAGGGCGGCAACCCCTGCGCTTTCGTGCGGCACACCGGGCGGGATTTCGCGGGGCCGGGGGCGGCCTCGGAGTGAAGGAGGCGGCATGCGGACGGGCTTTGACCATGACCTGTACACGCGCACCCAGTCGGAGAACATCCTGGAGCGCGTGCGGCAATTCGGCGGCAAGCTGTACCTGGAATTGGGCGGCAAGCTGTTTGACGACAACCACGCCGCCCGGGTGCTGCCGGGCTTCCTGCCCGACAGCAAAATCAGCATGCTGCGCTCGCTTCGCGACCAGGCGGAGATCGTCGTCGCCATCAGCGCGGACGACATCGAGAAGAACAAGGTGCGCGGCGACCTGGGCATCACCTACGACCAGGACGTGCTGCGGCTCATCGACGCCTTCCGCGCCGC
>JAAZAQ010000119.1 GCA_012514225.1 Clostridiales bacterium
CCGCGCCTCCTCCCGCCCCCGGGGCGTATCGACCAGCGCGTTCCCGGACTGGATCCAGGTGCGCGCGTTCTGAAAGCCCGCTTTTGCCAGCGCCTCGCGGAAGGCGGCCATGGGCACGCGGTTCTTCCCCGTCGGGCTGACGCCGCGCAGCAGCAGAATCCATCGGTTCATGGGCGACCTCCCTGGCGGCACCGCGCCTGCCGGATGTTTCAGGCGGATGATACCGCCCCGGACGGGGCTTCAGACGCCCGGCCTTGTTTCCGGGGCGGGTTGGGGTATAATAAAGGACACGCGCGGCGGGTTTGCCGCGGGTTTTGGGAGGTTGTTTTGCTGAAATCCATAGAGGATAACCGGGAAAAGCGGCCGGACATCGGCGGCCAGGCCGTGCTGGACGGCGTGATGATGAAGGCGCCCGACCACATCGCCGTGGCGGTGCGCAAGCCCAACGGCGATATCGTGGTCAGGCGGGAGGCTTATGCTTCCCCGGCCAAAAAGCACCCCTGGATGGGCAAGCCCTTCCTGCGCGGGTCGGTGAACATGGTGCTGATGATGAAGCTGGGCATGAAGGTGCTGCAGCAGAGCGCGGACATGTCCGGCGCCATGGAGAGCGAGAAGCCCTCGCGCTTTGAGGAGTGGCTCAGCCGCAAGCTGGGCAAGGGCGCGGACAAGGTGATGATGGGCTTCGCGGGCCTGCTGGCTGTCGTCCTGTCCGTCGGGCTGTTCATCCTGCTGCCCAACCTGCCCGCCCGGGCGTTGCGGGGCGCGGGCTGGTCCCTCTTTTCCGTCAACCTGGTCTCCGGCCTCATCCGCATCGCCATCCTGATGGCTTACCTGTGGCTGGTGGGGCTGATGCCGGACATGCGCCGCACCTTCCAGTACCACGGGGCGGAGCACAAGGCGGTGTACGCGCACGAGGCGGGGCTGCCGCTGACGCCGGAGAACGCGCAGAAGTTCTCCACCCTGCACCCCCGCTGCGGGACTAGTTTCCTGCTGCTGACCTTCGCGCTGTCCATCCTGTTCTACTCCGTGGTGGACCAGGCGATTTTTTCCCTGACCGGCTTTGACATGGGGACGAACTACCTGGCGCGCATCCTCTCCCGCCTGCTGCTGCTGCCGGTGGTGGCGGGGCTGGGCTACGAGGCGCTCAAGGCCCTGGCCCGCGCCGCCAGCCCGCTGACCCGCGCGCTGCGCTGGCCGGGGATGCAGCTGCAGCGGCTGACCACCCGCCCGCCCACGCTGGAGATGCTGGAGGTATCCATCGCCGCGCTGAACGCCGCACTCAAGGGCTTGCCGGAGGGCGAGAAAACCGCGGACGGGGCCGTCATCCTGCCCCGGGAGGCGGCGTCGGCGCAAAGCGCGTGACCGTCAGGGAAGCCCTCCGGGAGGCCGAAGGGCGGCTGACACGGGCGGATGTGCCGGGCGCCGCGCTGGACGCGGCGCTGCTGCTGGAGGGGCTGCTGGGCCTGCCCCGGCTGGGGCTGTTCGCCCGGCAGGGCGAGGCGCTGGACGCGGAAACCCTCTCCGCGTACCGAAAATGGGTGTCGCGGCGCGCCCTGCGCGAGCCGCTGCAGTACATCCTGGGCGAGGCGGCCTTCATGGGCCGCGTTTTTGTGTGCCGGCCCGGGGTCCTGATTCCCCGGTCGGACAGCGAGGCGATGTGCGCGCGGGCGGCCGGCGTCGCGGCCAGGGGCGCGCGGGTGCTGGATTTGTGCTGCGGCACCGGCTGCCTGGGGCTGGGCCTCAAGCTTGAGCGGCCGGACGCCCGGGTAACCCTGTCGGACATCAGCCCCGCGGCCTGCGCCCTGGCGCGGGAGAACGCGCGGCGCCTGGACGCCGAAGCCGAAGTCGTGCAGGGGGATTTCTTCGCGCCTGTCGCGGGGCGCGTTTTTGACCTCATCCTCTGCAACCCGCCCTACATCCCCGTGGACGCGCTGCCGGGGTTGCAGCCGGAGGTGGGTTTCGAGCCGCCCCAGGCCCTGGATGGCGGCGCGGACGGGCTTTCGTTCTACCGCAGGCTGGCCGCGGAGGCGGCGGCGTTCCTGTCCCCGGGCGGCGTGCTGCTGGCGGAAACGGGGGACGGGCAGGCGGAGGATGCCGCCCAGTTGTTCGGCTCACCCTTCTCGCCGCCGGCCGTGCGGCCGGACCTCTCCGGGAACCCGCGCTTTCTGGAAATCCGCCGGGCGGATTAGCGCGGGGACGAATTGTTTGGGCGCGGCGGCGGCCGTCAACCGTCGACAATGATTGAAAGAAGCCCGGGGATGAAACGCCCGGGCTTCGACGTTTTGTAGGCGGAGTCCCGCGCTTTCCCTACCCCTCCGGCCACTGGTGGCGCGCCATGTCCACCCGGCCGTCCGGCAGGAAGGCGACGCCTTCCTTTTCCAGCATCGCGCGGCGCAGCGCCACGAAGGAGCCGCCGGCCACGGTGCCGTCCATCTTCACCACCCGGTGCCAGGGGTATTCGTCCGGGCAATGGCGCATGGCGCGGCCGACCTGGCGCGCCGAGCGGGGGAAGCCCAGCATCCGGGCGATTTTCCCGTAGGAAACGACCCGGCCTTC
>JAAZAQ010000120.1 GCA_012514225.1 Clostridiales bacterium
AGCTGGTAGTCCGCCGGCACGGCGGCCGGGTCGGGGGTCACGGTGTTCGCCCCGGGCTGCAGGGTGCGCTGCTCGGAATAGAGCTCCTGGCCGTTCTGGTCCAGGTAGCGGACGGTCACGGCCGCCGGCTCGGCCGGGGTCTCCGGCGGCAGGGGCTCGGGCGCGGACAGGCTCAGGTACACGCGGTACTCGGCCAGCGGCTCCCCTTTTTGTCCCAGTCCCGTGACGGGGATGAACAGCTCGCCCGGCGTCTGCCCGCTGTCCTGCATGAAAAACTCGGCAATCGGCGTGCCCTGTGGCAGGGTGAACCCGCCGGGGTACTGCGACAGCAGGTCCGTCACCGTCAGGGCGGCGTCCGGAGCCTGCTGCGCTTCCGGGGGCACGTAGAGCCAGAAGGCGTTCTCAAATCCCGGGTAGGGAATCGGGGCCGCTTCGGCCGTCACGACGTTGTTGTCCGGCCCCGTATAGCTCATGGTCACGGACACGCCCTGGGGCGCCTGCGCCAGGGCCGGCACCAGGCCCAGCAGCAGAAACGCCAGCGCGAGGGCCGCGCCGCGGCGGAATGCGTGTTGCAGGCTGTAGTTCATAAATCCCTGGCCTCCTCAGTCGCGCGCTCGGATGTTGTTACAATTTTATTACAAGACCGGGCCGCTGTCAATCGCCCGGCGCCCTCGCGCGGGCACGCATACAACGCGCGCCGGGCGCCGTTTCTTCCCCTGCGCCTTGCGATATGCTATACTTGCGCACAGCCCGGCCTGTCCGGAGCACAGCGGCAGGCCCGCAAAAGGAGTTAACAATTTGAGCACTTCGCGATTCGCGGTTTTCGTCGACCTGGAAAACGCAGGCGGCAAGGCTGAAACGCTGAACAACATCCTGGAGAAGGTCAAAATCAGGGGCGACATCCTGATGGGCAAGGTCTACGGCTACACCGAGAAATTCGGCGGGCTGAAGGAACTGCTCCTCTCCAACACCTTCACCGTCGTCCCCTCCCTGCGCTACGGGGTGGCGCAAAAGAACAACGCCGACATCCTCCTGGTGCTCGACGCCATGGAGGTGGCCTACACCAACGACCTCATCGACAGCTTCTGCATCGTCTCCGGGGACAGCGACTACACCCCCCTGGTGGGCAAGCTCAAATCCATGGGCAAGTTCGTGCTTGGCATCTCGCGCTCCGAGGTGGCCAGCACCATTTTCATCAACGCCTGCAACGAGTTCCAGTTCCTGGAGTCGGTCACCGCCGTGCGCCGCGCGCCCAAGCCCGGCAAGAAGGCCGACAATGGCTCGGGGGACGAGGCGGAGCTGCTCAAGCAGATCGAGAGCATCCTGGACGACCACAACGACGACGAGGTGTTCGCCAGCGAGCTCAAGGGCATCCTGCTGCGCCTGCGCCCGGATTTCAACGAGCGCAACTACGGCGCGAGTACCTTCTACAAGCTGCTGACCAAGCTGTCCCAGCAGTACGGCGTCATCAAGGTGCGCTCGGACAACTACAACGTCATGGTCTCCCTGGCGGCGGAGGAAGGCGGCGCGGACAGCAAGCCGGGCAACCAGCTCAACCAGGACAACTGGGTGGACGCCTTCCGCGAGCAGCTGAAGCACTACAAGGACGACGGCTTCGAGCGCATCAACCCCAGCATCCTCAAGGCCGACATCCAGAGCCTCTACCCCGACTTCCAGGAGAAAACCGTCGGCTTCAAGCGCTTCTCGGACCTGCTCAAGGCGCTGGAGAAGGAAAAGGTGCTGGCCCTGGAAATGGACCAGCAGCGCAACATGCTCATCAAGATGCTGTAAGGAGGGCGTATGCGGCCCGTGTTTTCCGTCGTCGTCCCCTGCTATAACGAGGAGGACTGCATCCTCGCCACCCACGGCCGCCTCACCGCGGTCATGGCGGGCATGGGCGAGCCCTACGAGCTGCTCTTCGTCAACGACGGCAGCCGCGACGCCACGCCCCAGATGCTCGATGAGCTGTCCGCCCGGGACCCGATGGTGAAGGTCGTCCACTTCGCCCGCAACGCCGGCCACCAGGCTGCGGTGTCCGCGGGGATGGACTACGCGTCCGGCGAGGCGGTCGTCATCATCGATGCCGACCTGCAGGACCCGCCCGAGGTCATCCCGGAGATGGCGCGGCTGTGGCGGGAAGGCGCCCAGGTGGTGTACGGCAAGCGGAAAAGCCGCGCGGGCGAGGGCTTGCTGAAGAAGTGGACCGCCAAATGGTTTTACCGGCTGCTCAGGAAGCTGGCCGGCGACGCCTTCCCCGAGGATACGGGCGATTTCCGTCTGGCGGACCGCAAGGTCGTGGACGTCGTGAAGGCGATGCCGGAACACGCCCGCTACCTGCGCGGGATGTTCGCCTGGGCGGGCTTTCAGCAGGTGCCCCTGGAATACGACCGCGAGGCGCGCTTCGCGGGGGAGACCCACTACCCGTTGAAGAAAATGTTGCGCCTGGCGGCCAACGGCGTCATGAGCTTTTCCGAGAAGCCGCTGCACCTCGCGCTGTGGCTGGGGCTTTTGTGGCTGCTGGCGGGCGGCGTGACGCTGCTGATTCTGCTGGTGTCCGAACTGATGGGCTGGGGCACGATGCGCCTGGGGCTGCCGGTCCTCGTCTGTCTGGCCGCGGGCAGTATACTGCTTGCCATCTGGATCGTGGGCGCCTATCTGGCCCGGGTCTACGAGGAAGTCAAGGGGCGGCCGCTGTACGTGGTGGCCGCCACCCGCGGCTTTGAACCGAAGGAGACGCGGCTGCCGCCGGGCGCCCGCGTCCGGTCATGAAAGGGCGGGAGGCGTTCCCGCCGTTATCAAGGAGGGGCATATGGGCGACGGGCTGCGCCTGAGCGCCGCGGAGGCGCTGTATCTCGCCGCTGGGATGGAGAAGCGGGCGATTTCGCTGTACGAGCGTGCCCTGCTGGTTTTCGGCCCCGTCGCCGGGGACGTCATCCGGGCGCTTTTGGCGGACGAGCGCGAGCACCTGGCGGGCTTCCTCTCGCTGCTGGAGGAGCGGCCCGACCGGGAGCGTGCGGCGCTGCTGGACGCGAAGGCCGGGGACCTGCTGTTTGAAGGCGGGCTGATGGGCGCGGTGCGCGAGGGGGCCTTCGACTCGCCCCTGTCCCTGCTGCGCTACGCCGCGGACGAGGAGGAGCGCGCCGCGGAGCGCTATGGCGAATTCGCCGCGTCGGCGACGGGCGGGGCACGGGAAGCCTTCCTGCGGATCCAGCGCCAGGAGCGGGAGCACCTCAAGGCCCTTCTGGCGCGCGCCGAAGCGCTGTCGGAGGGCGGGAATGGCTGAACGCCCCGTCCTGCTGTCCCTGCGGGGCCTGCATAAGTCCTTTGACACCCAGGAGGCCTTGAACGGCCTGGACCTGGACGTCTATCAGGGCGAGTTCCTCACCCTGCTGGGGCCCTCCGGCTGCGGCAAGACGACCACGCTGCGCATCATCGCGGGGCTGGAGCAGCCCACCTCCGGCCGGGTGCTGCTGGACGGGCAGGACATCACCGCCCTGGCGCCCGAGAAGCGCGCGGTGAACACGGTGTTCCAGAACTACGCCCTTTTCCCGCACATGAACGTCGCGCGCAACGTCGCCTACGGGCTGCGCATGCGCGGCGCGCCGAAATCCGAAATCAGCGCCCGGGTCGATGAAATGCTGGAGCTGGTGCAGCTGACCGGCTACGAAAAGCGCATGCCCGGCCAGCTGTCCGGCGGCCAGCGCCAGCGGGTGGCCATCGCGCGCTCCCTCATCCTCTCCCCCCGCCTGCTGCTGCTGGACGAGCCCCTGGGCGCCCTGGACCTCCAGCTGCGCCGCCAGATGCAGCAGGAGCTCAAGCGCATGCAGCAGAAGCTGGGCATCACCTTCATCTATATCACCCATGACCAGGAAGAGGCCATGTCCATGTCCGACCGCATCGCCCTGATGCGGCTGGGCCGCTTCGTCCAGATTGACGCGCCCCGGGACCTTTACGAGCGCCCGCAGACCGCCTTCGCCGCCAGCTTCATCGGGGAAACCAACCTGATTTCCGGCCGGGCGGAAGCCGTCAAGGAGGGCGAGGTGCTCCTGCAGGTCGCGGGTTTCAGCCTGCCCTGCGTGTCCCGCGACTGGATTGTGCCGGGGGAGGCGCTGCTGCTGTGCGTGCGCGCGGAGCGGCTGCACCTGTCCCATGAGCCGGTGCCCGCCCCCTGCCGCGTGGCGGGCGAAATCGTCGAAAGCCACTACGCCGGCGGCGAGCGCACCACCGTGGTCCGCCTGCCGGACGGCCAGGTGCTGCGCGCCCGGCATACCACCGAGGGCGAGTCCGAGCCCCTGCCCGGCTCCCGCGTGTACTGCTGGTGGCACCCGGATTCCGGCGTGCTGGTGCGCGACGACCGGGAGGAGACCCCGTGAGGCGGCCGCGCGAGGGTTCCGGCCGGCGGCGCGAATTGATGGCCCTGCCCATGTCGCTGTACGCGGCGCTGTTCGTGGGCGTGAGCCTGCTGTACGTCATCGGCCTGTCCCTGTTCACCCGCGGGGACGGCTTCGCCGCGCAGCCGCCCCTGACCATGGGCAACTACGGGCGCATCGCCAGCCCCCTCTACCTGCGCTCCCTCCTGCAAAGCCTGCGCCTGGCCTTCTGGACCGCGCTGCTGTGCCTCGGCATCGGCTACCCCTTTGCCTATTTCATGGCGAAGTCCCGCCCCCGGGCGCGCACCTGGATGATGATGCTGCTCATCGTGCCCTTCTGGACCAACGCGCTCATCCGCATCTACGGCTGGAAAATCCTGCTGTCCGCCTCCGGGCCCGTCAACGCCGCCCTGCAGTTCCTGGGGCTCGTCCAGCGCCCGCTCAAGCTGCTCTACACCGACGGCGCGGTGCTGGTGGGCATGGTCTACGCGATGATTCCCTTCATGGTGCTGCCGGTGTACTCCAACGTCGAGCGCATGGACTGGTCGATGGTCGAGGCCTCCCGGGACCTGGGCGCCTCGCCGCTGTCCGCCTTCCTCACCGTGACCGTGCCCATGACCCTGCCGGGCATCCTGGCGGGCCTGGTGCTCACCTTCATCCCCTCCATCGGACTGTTTTTCCTCAGCGACCTGCTGGGCGGCTCCAACACCATGCTCTGGGGCAACATGGTGCACAACGAGCTGCTGAAAAGCCGCGACCTGCCCTTCGCCGCCGCGCTGAGCGTGGTGCTGCTGGCCCTGACCGGCCTGGTCATCCTGCTGTACCGCCGCGCGGGCGGAAAGACGGAGAACATGGTGTTTTAGGAGGGGGACGGACGGGGATTCCATCCCCGGACCCCTGGCAAGGGACTTCGTCCCTTGACCCGGAAGAAGGGTCAGACCGGGGATTCCTCCGTTGAGATCTGCATTGTCCAAGAAAGAAGGGAAGGAGGCCGGGAATTGAAGAAGAACAGCCGCTGGGCGTCCCTGTACATGGCGCTGGTGCTGCTGCTGCTCTACCTGCCCATCCTGGTGGTGGTGCTGTTTTCCTTCAACGCCAACCCCGGGCGGACGGCCAACTTCCAGTTCGAGGGCTTCTCCCTGCAGTGGTACGAGGATTTGTTTGACCCTGCCGCCGGCTACGGCGCCGCGCTGTCCTCGTCCCTGGTGCTGGCCTTCTGGTCGGTGCTGCTCTCCGCCGTCATCGGCACCCTGGGCGCCATCGGCCTGACCCGCCGCCGGGCGCGCAAGGGCCTGCTGGCCCGCGCGGGCGCATCCGCCCTCAGCGCGGGGGAGCACCTGGCGATGCTGCCCATCATGATTCCCGAAATCATCCTGGCCATCGCGCTGATGGCGCTGTTTTCCGCCATCCGCCTGCCTTTCGGCATGGTCACCCTGGTGCTCTCCCACGTCGCCTTCTGCGTGCCCTACATCTACATCACCGTCAAGGGCCGGCTGGCCACCCTGGACCCCGCGCTGGAGGAAGCCGCGCGCGACCTGGGCGCCTCGCCGGCCAAGGTGCTATGGACCGTCACCCTGCCGCTGGCGGTGCCGGCCATCGTGTCCGGCTGCCTGCTGGCCTTCGCGATGTCCATGGACGATTTCGTCATCAGCTTCTTCGTCAACGGCCCGCAGACGACCACCCTGCCCCTGAAGGTCTATTCCTCCGTCAAGGTCGGCGTGCCCCCGCACGTGAACGCCCTGTGCAGCGTGATGCTGGCCGCGGCCTTCCTGCTCGTCGCCCTGGGCCAGCTCGTTTCCTCCGGCAGCCTGCGCCGCCGCAGGCGCGCCCCGGTTTCAGGATGAGCGACGCCTTCTCCAGCAAGCGCACACCGGGCCGGGGGGCGAAACCCCTGGCGGAAGGCGGGGGCGGCGCCCCCGTTTCCCCTTCCCCGCGGACCGTCGCGCTCACCGGCGGGGGCACCGCCGGGCACGTCACGCCGCACCTGGCGCTGCTGCCCCGGCTGCTGGAGCGGGGGTGGCGGGTGCACTACATCGGCACGGCCGGGGGCATCGAGCGCGGGCTGATGGAGGGCCGCGCGGGCGTCCGCTACCACGTCATCTCCTCAGGCAAGCTGCGCCGGTATTTCTCCCTGAGGAACCTGACGGACCCCTTCCGCGTGGCAGCCGGGTTCTTTCAGGCGTTCCGCGCCCTCGGAAAGGTGAAGCCGGACGTGGTCTTCTCCAAGGGCGGCTTCGTCGCCGTGCCGGTGGTGGCGGCGGCCTGGCTGCGGGGCATCCCGGTCCTGGCGCATGAAAGCGACCTGACCCCCGGGCTGGCCAACCGCATCAGCGCGAAATTCGCCCGGAAGGTGGCCGCCACCTTTCCCGAATGCGCGGCCGCCCTGGGCAAAAAAGGCGTATACACCGGCACGCCGATGCGCGCGGCGCTGTTTTCCGGCAGCCGGGAGAAGGGGCTTTCGCTGGCGGGGTTTGCGGGGGACAAGCCGGTGCTCCTGATGATGGGCGGCAGCCAGGGCGCCCAGAGCGTCAACGGGGCCCTGCGCGCGGCGCTGCCCGCGCTGCTGCCGGAGATGGACGTGCTGCACCTCTGCGGCCGGGGCAAGCTGGAGCCGTCCCTTGCCGGCACGCCGGGGTACTTCCAGGCGGAATACCTGGACGAGGAGCTGCCCCATGTCCTGGCGGCGGCGGATATTGTGCTCTCCCGCGCCGGGGCGACCGCCATCGGCGAGTTCCTGGCGCTGTGCAAGCCCATGCTGCTGGTGCCCTACCCCAAGGGCGCCAGCCGGGGCGACCAAATCCTCAACGCCCGGAACTTTGCCGCCCGGGGCCTGGCGCGGGTGCTGCCGCAGGAGGAGCTGACGCCGGAAACCCTGGCTTCGGCGCTGCGGGCGCTGCGGGAGGGCGCGGAAACCATGCGCGCCGCGCAGCGGTCGGAACCCGGCGCGGAGGGGACGGACGCGATTCTGGCCCTGCTGTCGCAGCTGGCCGGCGAAAAGGGGGAGACGGCATGACCGACGTGGTGGCGGCGCTCATCTGGCGGGAGGGGCGCTTCCTGGCCTGCCGCCGGCCCGCGCACAAGGCGCGCGCCCTGCTGTGGGAATTCCCCGGCGGCAAGGTGGACCCGGGCGAGACGCCGGAGCAGGCCCTGCTGCGGGAATGCCGGGAGGAGCTGGCGGCCGACCTCGAGATTGGGGAGGTCTACATGCGGGTCGTGCACGCCTACCCGGACCTCACGGTGCGCCTCACGCTCTACCACGCGGCCATCCCCCGGGGCGAGCCGCAGATGCTGGAGCACGCGGAGCTGCGCTGGGTCGCGCCCCGGGAGACGCGGGGGATGGACTTCTGCCCGGCGGACACCGACATCCTGAAGAAACTGCGCGCTGATTATCCGTAGGCCGGGGGAAAGGCGGTACATTGGGATGCTGAAGGAACGATTGAATATCGGCGTCATCGGCGCCGGGTACATCGCCGGGCTGAACGTCCCGGCGCTTCTTCAGACGGGGCGGGTGAACGTGGCCGCGGTCGCCAGCCGGACGAAGGAAGGCGCCCAGGCTCTGATTGAGAAGCAGGGGCTGGGTTGCCCGGCCTTCGGCGATTACCGGGAGATGGTCGGGGCCTGCCGGCTGGACGCCGTCCTCATCCAGAGCCCGCACGACCTGCACCGGGAGCAGTTCCTTTACTGCGCGTCCCACGGCCTGGACGCCATCGTCGAAAAGCCCCTGGCGGCCTCGTCCGCGGACTGCCGGGAAATGATTCAGGCGAAGGACCGGTTCGGCGTCAGGGCCGCGGTCTGCCACACCCAGCGCTACGGCGGGGCCATCATGGCCGCGAAGGCCTTCATGGACGCCAACGCCCTGGGGGCGCCCGTCCACGCGGAGGACCTCCTCCACAGCCATTATTTCTTCGAGGGGCGCAAGGACTGGATGCTCTCCCGCGCGCGGGGCGGCGGCATCGTGCTCAACTACGCGGTGCACCAGATCGACCGGGTGCAGTACCTTATCGGCGAACGGACGCGTTCGGTGTACGGCAGCGTCGAGGCGCGCAAGCCCGGGGTTGAGGTGGACAGCTCCTACCAGATGATGGGGCGGACGGACACTGCGAGTTACTGCCTGACCTGCGCGGGATATGCCGGCCCTTCCGTCAACCGGATGACTCTGTTTTTCACGGGCGGGCTGCTGCGGGTCTCGCTGACCGGCGGCGAGGCCGGCCCCGCCGGGGTTTTCTGGGGCGAGACGGGAAAACCGCTGGAGCCGGTGGCGCAGGAAATTCCCCCTGCGGAGGGCCACTACCTGCGCCAGATGGCCCCCATCGTGGAATATTTGCGCGGGGACGGCGCGGCGCCGGTGGTCACCCTGGAGTACGCGGCGGAGGTCGTCCGCGCCGCCGAAGCCCTGCTGGAGTCCGCGCGGACGGGGCGGGCCGTCCTGCTGGGCTGAGGGCGGGAACGCCCGGAACAACCCGGGGGTTTTCCTGTCGAAAAAGTTTTGCGGACCTTCTCGATTCGGAGGATGGCTGCGGAATGTTTTCGCTGTTCGCGCAAACGCCCCGCGCGTCCGGCAGAGCCGGACGACATGATGATAATCGGGGGGCTGCCGCCCCCCCGAAGCCCCCCATCTTACCCTGTAGTATGGTTATTGACAGCCTGAAGCCTGCCTTGCGGCGGGCTGTTTTTTATCCTTCTTTCGCGAGGGTTTCCAGGCAGGCGGCGACGCCCCGCGCGGCCTCGTCCGCCGTCATCCCCGGAACGGGGGAGCGATACCGGGCGGCCTGCTCCGGCAGGAAGGGAACGTGCAGGAAGCCCGCCCGGGTGCGGGGGAACTCCGCCTCCAGGGCCCGCAGCAGGCCGTAGAGCAGGCGGTTGCAGACGAAGGTGCCCGCGGTGTAGCTCAGCTGTGCCGGGACGCCGGCGTTATAGAGGGCGGAGAGCATCGCGCGGTGGGGCAGGGTGGAAAAGTACGCGGCGGGGCCCTCCGGGTCGATGGGCGCGTCCCTGGGCGCCCGGCCGGCGTTGTCCGGGATGTCCGCGTCCATCAGGTTGACGGCCACCCGCTCCAGGCTCAGCCCCTCCCGGCCGCCCGCCTGCCCCAGGCACAGCACGGCCCGGGGCCGGTGCCCGCGCACCGCTTTCATGACCGTTTCCGTACAGGCGTCGAACA
>JAAZAQ010000121.1 GCA_012514225.1 Clostridiales bacterium
GTGGGCAAGCTGCAAAACGTGGTGGCGGTCGGCCGCCTGCGCGTGCTGCTGACCCTGGACGAGCTCAGGGCCTACGCCGGCAAGGACGGCAGCCCCGCCTACGTGGCGGTGGACGGCGTCATCTACGACATGACGAACTCCCTCCCCTGGAAGAACGGGGAGCACAACGGCTTTGCCGCCGGCCATGACCTGACCCGCGAAATCAAGGAGATTTCCCCGCACGGCGTGGGCAAGCTGCAAAACGTCGTGGAAATCGGCCGCGTCAAGGTGGAATTGACCCTGGAGCAGCTGAAGGCATTCGACGGCAAGGACGGCCGTCCCGCCTACGTGGCGGTGGACGGCGTCCTGTATGACCTCACCGCGCACCCCTCCTGGCAGGTCGGCGAGCACGCCGGCGTCCAGGCCGGCCAGGACGTCACCGAGGCCTTGAACGCCAGCCCGCACGGCGCCGGCGTGCTGTCCCAGGCGGTGGAAATCGGGGTTCTGCTTCCCTAATCGACCTGGCGGGCCGCGCGTCTGCGGCCCGCTCATTCTAATCGCGCCCTGCCAGCCGAAAGACCGGCGGGGCGCCTGGGGGTAAGGATGGGCAATGGATTCAAGCTGCTGGGCTGGGTGAGCGTCGCTTTGGCGGTCGTCGCCAGTTCTCCCTACTGGCTGCGCACGCTGAACAACTGGACCTTCAAGACCAAGGACAAGCGGTTTTTCGCCCTGCTCAAGTTCCTGCGGAAACTGCACAAGGTCCTGGGCCTCCTGCTGGCGGCCGTCGCGCTGTATCACGGCTTCATGGCGCTGGGCGGGCGCATCCGGCTGCATACGGGCCTTCTGGCCTACGCCGCCTTCCTCCTGACGGCCCTGCTGGGCATCTGGCATCATTTCCGGAAGAACAAGACGGTGTTCAAGGTTCACAAGGCGACGGCGCTGGCCGGCTTCCTGTTTTTCGCGCTTCACCTGCTGGAGCCCTGGGCGCTGGGGAAATGGTTCGGGCTCTGGTGACGGCGGCCGCCTGAACCGGGACAGCCTCCGGCCTGCCGCCCGCCGCTTCGGATAAAAACGCCCCCGCTTGGCCGTCTTCCGGCCTGCGGGGGCGCTGCAATAGCGTTTCGTCAGCCCGCCGGTGCCGCGGCGTGCCTTGCCCGCCAGGCTTGGGCTTTCCGGAACAGCGTCGGCTGGATGTCCGGGTAGGTGAGAGGTCCCGGCAGGCCGTCGAACAGCTCCGCGCGCTCGATTTCCGAGTCAATCGGCCCCCGCTTCAGGATTTCCGCGTAAAACAGCTGCCCGAAGCGCGCCGGGGCCAGGGAGCCGTCCGCCCGGCGTTCCCGGACGGAATAAAAGCTCACCGGCCACAGGTGAAAATCGGTCGCGCCCGTTTCCTCAGCCAGCTCCCGCCGGGCGGCCTGCAGGGGCGTTTCGCCTTCCTCGACATGCCCGCCCGGGAATTCCCAGGTTTCCCTCGCCTTTTGCTTCACCCACACCCACTTTCCCTGACAGGTCGCGGGAATCAGGGCGAACACGACCGGCTCCGCGTTCACCGCGCGGTGGAACCGGATGAGCGGCCGGCCCGGCGCGGCCCCTTTCTCAGGGCGCATCGTACCCCTGATCCCAGACGGCCTGCCGGAGTTGCTCCTCCGTCACCTGTTCCGGGTCGAAGCGGACTTCCGCCGTACCGTTTTGCAGGCTGACCTTCGCTTCCTGTACGCCGTCCAGCGCCGTCAGCGCGCCGGTGACCGCGCGCACGCAGTGCTCGCAGGACATCCCGAGGACTTTGAGGGTTGTGGTTTTCATGGGGCTTCCTTTCCGCCGTTTGGGCCGGCTGCCGATTCATGGGACGCGGCTCAGGCGTCCGGGCTTTCGCGTGGCCTGGTTTTGTCAGGTATGCTGCCGCTTTCCGCTTTTGCCTGAGGGCACGAAGCGCTTCAGCCGCAGGGCGTTGGTCAGCACGGAGACCGAGCTGAAGCTCATCGCCGCCGCGGCCAGCATGGGGTTGAGCAGCGGGCCGCCGAAGAGGTGGAGCACCCCGGCTGCGACGGGGATGCCCAGCGTGTTGTAGGCGAAGGCCCAGAACAGGTTTTCCTTGATGTTGCGAAGCGTGCGGCGGCTCAGCTCGATGGCGGCCGGCACGTCCGTCAGGTCGGAGTGCATCAGCACGATGTCCGCGGACTGGATGGCCACGTCCGTGCCCGAGCCGATGGCGATGCCGACGTCGGCCTGCGCCAGGGCGGGCGCGTCGTTGATGCCGTCCCCCACCATGGCAACTTTCCGCCCTTCCGCCTGCAATTTCCTGACCGCGTCCGCCTTGCCGCCCGGCAGCACGTCGGCCAGCACGCGGGTGATGCCCGCCTCCTTCGCGACGGCCTGCGCAGTCCGCTCGTTGTCCCCGGTCATCATGACCACTTCCAACCCCATGTCCCGCATCGCCTTCACCGCCTCCCGGCTGGTCGGCTTGAGCACGTCGGCCACGGCGACGAGCCCCAGGGCTTTTTCGCCCGTGCTGACGTACATGGGCGTCCGGCCCTGCCCCGCCAGCTCCTCGCCTTTTTCGGCAAGGCTATCGAGGTTGATGCCATTTTCCTCCATCAGCCGCCGGTTGCCGATGAGGAGGCGCCGGCCGTCCACCTCGGCGCGGACGCCCCGGCCGCCCAGGGCTTCAAACGCGCCTGCTTCGCCGATTGACAGGCCCCTGCCCTTTGCGGCTTTCACGATGGCCTGCCCCAGCGGGTGCTCCGAGCCGCCCTCCGCCGCCGCGGCCAGGGCCAGCAATTCGTCCTCCCCGCCGGGCAGGAGGGAGACGACCTCCGTCACCTCCGGCTGTCCCCGGGTCAGCGTTCCCGTCTTGTCCAGCACCACGGCGTCCACGCGGTGCGCGGTTTCCAGCGCTTCGCCGGACTTGATCAGGATGCCGTACTCCGCGCCCTTGCCGGTGCCCACCATGATGGCGGTCGGCGTCGCCAGGCCCAGGGCGCAGGGGCAGGCGATGACCAGGACGGAGATGAAGATGGTCAGGGCGAAGGGGAGGTTGCCGGTGCCCAGGTACCAGGCGAGGCCGGCTGCCAGGGCAATCAGGCTGACGACCGGCACGAACAC
>JAAZAQ010000122.1 GCA_012514225.1 Clostridiales bacterium
CCCGGTACCCGCTGTCGTAGTCGACCTGGCTGCGGTAAGGCCCCTCCGGCCAGGCGGCCAGGTTGTGGGCTGCGATGGCCACCGCCTTGTCCAGCGTGGCCGGCAGGTTGTAGTTCCCGGAGATGTGGGGGGTGAGAATCAGGTTCTTTTCCTTCCACAGCGGGTGCTCCGGCGGCAGGGGCTCCGGCACGGTCACGTCGATGGCGGCGCCGGCCAGGTGGCCGCTTCGCAGGGCGTTCAGCAGGGCGTCCTGGTCCAGCACCGAGCCGCGGCCGACGTTGAGCAGGTAGCTGCCCTTTTTCATCAGGCCGATGCGCCGGGCGTCCATCAGCCCGGCGGTCTGCGGCGTGTCGGGCAGCGACAGGGCGACGGCGTCCGCCTGCGGCAGCAGGCTGTCCAGCTCGTCCATGGTGTGCATCCGGTCAAATTCGGGCTTGTCCGGGCCCCGTCCCCGGCGCACGCCGAGGGTCCGTGCGCCCATCAGCGTCATCAGCCGCGCGAAATCCGTCCCGATGTTGCCCGCCCCGACGATGAGCACCGTCATCCCGCGGATGGAGCGGATTTCCCCGCGGTTTTCCCACAGCCCTTCCCGCTGGTCGTCCCGGTATTCGTGCAGGCGCTTGGTCAGCATCAGGAGGTAGCCCAGCAGGTATTCGGAGATGGATTGCCCGAAGGCGCCCGTGCTGCTGCACATGACCGCGCCCGGCCGCAGTTCCCGCAGCGTCAGCAGGTAGTCCGCCACGCCGGACATGGGCAACTGCAGCATCTTCAGTCCCTTCAGTTTGGGCAGCACGCTTTTGCCCGGCAGGCCGAACACGCCGTCGAAGGAGGCCAGCTCCCCGTCGCTGAGGTCCTGGAACGGGGCGAAGCGGACCCGGGCCTCCGGCAGCGCGCGGCGGAGCTGCGCTTCGTGCTCCGGGCGCAGGGGAATCGAGATCAGGACGTTCTTCAGGCGCATGCAACCTTTCCTCCTTCGGGCGATGCAGGGAGTATACCCCGCTCCCGGTCTTCCCCGCCTTGTCCGGGCGGTTTCCCTGTGTTAGGATGTTGCGGGGAATATGGCGGTTTCCGGCCGCCCTGGGAAGGCCGGCACCGGGAGGAAGGGGAAGGGCATGACGTCAGGCTCCTGTGTTTTTGCCATCGTGGACCGTGGGAAGGCCAACGACCTGCTGCACCGCGCGCAGCAGATCGGCGCCCGCAGGGGCACCATCTTTTTGGGGGAAGGCACCATGTCCTCCCGCTGGGCGGACTGGCTGGGCATCAGCCAGACGCAAAAGGAAGTGCTGCTCATCGCGCTGCCGGACGATGCGGTGGAGGGGCTCTACGCCATGATGCGGGAGGAGTTCCAGTTGCACAAGCGCTACAAGGGCATCGCCTTTTCCGTGCCCTACCGCGCCTTCGACCCGAAACACCCCACTGGCCCCCTTGATTTTGGGCGCATGAAGGAAGCCCCCCACGTCTGCCTGATGGCGGTGCTCAAGCGCGGGCTGGGGGAGGAGTGCATGGCGCACGCGAAGGCCGCCGGCGCGCGCGGCGGCACCATCCTGCACGCCCACGGCGCGGGCGTGCCCCAGGACTTCTATTTCCCCCTGGTAATCGAGCCGCAGAAGGACATCGTGCTCATCGTCGCGCCGCGCGAGACCGCGCCCCGGATCCGTGACACGGTCTATACCCGGATGCGGCTGGAGCGCAAGGGCAGCGGCATCCTCTTCGCCCTGCCGGTCGTCCGCACCCTCGGCCTGTATGAGCAGCGCCAGGGGGAAAGGGCGGATAAATGAACCTGCTGCGCGCAAAAATCAACGAGGTCAGCCGCTCCCTGCTGCCGGTGATGGCGCTGGTGCTGCTCCTGGCCTTCACCCTGGTCAAGCCGGATGCCGACATGATTTTCCGCTTCCTGCTGGGCGCAGCCCTGCTGCTGGTCGGCCTGGCCATCTTCCTGCTGGGGGTGGACCTGGGCATGAACCCCATCGGCGACCACATGGCTCGCGAGGTCGCCACCTCCAAAACCGGGTTCAAGGTCGCCCTGCTCAGTTTCCTCCTGGGCTTCCTGGTCACCGTGGCGGAGCCGGACCTGCTCATCCTGGGCAACCAGGTGGAGGCCGCGTCCGGCGGCAGCATCAGCGCCATGACCATGGTCTACCTGGTTTCGGCGGGCGTGGGCGTGCTTATCATGCTGGGCACCTTCCGCCTGCTCCGGGGCCGCTCCTACCCGCTGTTCATGGGCCTGGCCTACCTGGGCATCTTCGTGCTGAGCCTCTTCGTCTCCGAGGAATTCCTGGCCATCTCCTTCGATTCCTCCGGCGCCACCACCGGCGCCCTGACCACGCCCTTCATCCTGGCGCTCTCCGCCGGCCTGTCGCGCATCAAGGGCGGCAAGACCTCGGAAGAGGACACCTTCGGCATGGTCGGCGTGATGAGCGCGGGGCCGATGTACGCGCTGATGCTCATGAGCATCATCACCGGGCAGAAAAGCATCCAGGGCGAGGCGGCGGCCTTCATGCCCCAGCAGGGCATCCTGCAGCCCGTACTGGCTTTCCTGCCCAAGGAGTTCTTCGGCTCCCTGCTGGCGCTGCTGCCCTTGAGCGCGCTGTTCTTCCTGCTCAACGCCTTCCGCTTCAAGGCCCCCTGGCGCGAGCTGAGGCGCATCATCAAGGGCCTGGTGTACACCCTGATCGGGCTGGCCGTCTTTCTGACTGGCGTTTACGCGGGCTTTCTGGACATGGGGCAGGTCATCGGCCGCGTCCTCGCGCGGGACCATTCCTGGCTGCTGCCCGTGGTCGGCTTTCTCATCGGCATGATCGTCGTGCTGGTGGAGCCGGCCGTCATCGTCCTGGGCCAGCAAATCGAGGACACCACCGGCGGCCGCATCCCCGGCAAGATCATCAAGGTCACGCTGTCCGTGGGCGTCGCCCTGGCGGTGATGGGCTCCATGGTCCGCATCATGGTGCCGGAGGTCAAGCTGTGGTACTTCCTGCTGCCGGGCTTCCTCGTCGCCGTCCTCCTGTCCTTCCGCGCCGATCCTGTCTTTGTGGGCATCGCCTACGACGCCGGCGGCGTGGCCTCCGGCCCCATGACGGCCACCTTCGTGCTGGCCTTCGCCCAGGGCGCGGCCGACGTCGTGCCCACGGCCAACGTGCTGGTGGACGGCTTCGGCGTCATCGCCATGGTGGCCATGGCGCCCGTCCTGTCCCTGATGATTGTGGGCGCGGTCTTCAGGCGCAAGGAGCAGGCCTTGACCCGCAAGGAGGAAAAACGCGTGAAAGAGCCGGTCACCCTGCCCGCGGGGGCCATCCAGTTCTATGATTGCCTGGTCGCCATCGTCAGCCGCGGCCTGGCGGAGCGCGCGGTGGAAGTGGCGCGCGGGGCGGGTGCCGGCGGCGCCACCATCCTGCACGGCCGCGGCGGCAGCGGGCACGATATCAAGCTGTTCAACATGGAAATCCAGAAGGAAAAGGAAATCATCTTCTGGCTCGTCGATACCCGCGTCAGCGAGGCGGTCGCC
>JAAZAQ010000123.1 GCA_012514225.1 Clostridiales bacterium
CGGCCAGCGTGCGGTAGGAGCCGGCGCTCATTTTTGCAGCAGCACGCGGCTGTAGTTCTTCTTGCCCCGGCGCAGCAGCAGGCCGTCCGCGGGGAAATCCTCTTCGGACAGGCGGGCCTCCGGGTCCTCCACCCGGGTTTCGCCCACCGTCACCGCGCCCTGGGCGACCATCTGGCGCGCCTGGCTGCGGCTCTGGCACAGCCCGCACAGGAACAGCAGGGTGGTCAGACGGCTGTCCTCCTGCAGCTGGGCGCGGGTCAGGCCGTAGGTCGGCACGTCCCGCATGCTGCCACCGCCCGAGAACAGCGCGGCGGAGGCCTGCTGCGCCTTCTGCGCCTCCTCCTCGCCGTGAACCATTTTTGTGGCCTCGAAGGCCAGCGTGGACTTGGCCTCGTTGAGCGCCGCACCCTCCATTGCGCCCAGGCGGCGTATCTCCTCCATGGGCAGGAAGGTCAGCATGGCGAGGGACTTATCCACGTCGCTGTCGGCGACGTTCCGCCAGTACTGGTAAAACTCGTAGGGGGAGCACATCGACGCGTCCAGCCAGAGGGCGCCCCGCTCCGTCTTGCCCATCTTCTGCCCCTCGGCGTTGAGCAGGAGGTTGAAGGTGCAGGCGAAGGCGGCCTCCTGCTCCTTGCGGCGGATGAGGTCGGCGCCGGCTAAAATATTGCTCCACTGGTCGTCCCCGCCCATCTGCAGCCGGCAGCCGTAGCGGCGGAAGAGCTCCAGGAAGTCGTAGGCCTGCATAATCATGTAGTTGAATTCCAGGAAGGTGAGGCCCTTTTCCATCCGCAGGCGGTAGGCCTCCGCCGTCAGCATCCGGTTGACGGAGAACAGCGGCCCGATTTCGCGCAGGAAGGGCAGGTATTTCAGCGGCACCAGCCAGTCGGCGTTGTTGACCATCCGGGCGGCGCCGTCCCCGAAATCGATGAAGCGGCTGATCTGCTCCTTGATTTTCTCCGCGTTGTGCGCGATGGTCTCCAGCGACAGCATCTTGCGCAGCTCGGTCTTGCCGGAGGGGTCGGCCACCTGCACCGTGCCGCCGCCCACCAGCGCGATGGGCTTGTGCCCGGCCCGCTGCATGTGGCGCATCGCGATGAGCGGGAGGAAATGCCCGAAGTGGAGGCTTTCGGCCGTGGGATCGAAGCCGATGTAGAAGGTGGTGCTCTCGCGCTCCAGCTGGCGGTACAGCTCCTCCTCAAAGGTAATCTGCGCGATGAGCCCGCGTTCCTTCAGGATGTCCAGAATGTGCATAACCGCCTCCGTTCAAGCGTTTCCGGTTTGAAGTTTCCCGGTAAATTATAGGGTCGCGCCGCGCGGGGTGTCAAGGCGGGCGCGTATTGCAAAGGAATTTTGGCCCCCGGCGTTGCCAACCCCCTTGATTGGTGGTATACTCCCCTTGTCCCGGGCACCGGGAATGTTAATGAGGAAAGAAGGGGCTTAACGAAGAAGTGGGGGCTGCAAACGGCATGAAGCATGAGCCTGTTCGCTTGCGCGTCATTGCCCAGTAGCAGCAAAGCCCGCTTTTTGTTTTGAGGGGAAGGATGAAGAGGAAGGCGGGGCTGGAGGAAGCCGCGCGGGAAGGCGGAAAGGTCGCCCTGGACCTCGGCTACGAGGTCGTCGAGACGGCCCTGGACCGGGAGAACGCCGGGACCTACCTGCGGTTCTACCTGGACAAGCCGGGCGGCATCACGCTGTCGGACTGCGAGGCCTTCCACCGAAAGGTGCAGCCCGGGCTTGAAAAGGTCGACTACGACTTCCTCGAGGTATGCTCCCCGGGGCTGGACCGCCCCCTGAAGACCCAGCGGGACCTGGAGAAAGCCTTGGGCGCGCAGGTTGAAGTCCGCCTGTACAAGCCGCAGGGCGGCGCGAAGGAGCACCGCGGCGAGCTGGCGGGGGCTGACGAAACGGGCATTCGATTGCGGACGGCCGCAGGTGACATCGCCTTCACGAAAAAGGAAATCGCCCTCATCCGGCGCTCGGTGGACCTGAGCGCGCTGGAGGGGCCGGACGCGGAAACACAGGAGGAGGCAGAATGACAAACCAGAAAGTGGACCTGATGGAGGCCATCTCCATGCTGGCCCGCGAAAAGGACATGAACGAGGAAGTCCTCGTGGACACCATCGAGGAGGCGCTCAAGGCGGCCTACCGCCGCAACAACCGCCAGGCCTCGCCGCCGGTTTCCAACCTGACCGTCCGGCTGTCCAAGAAGGACGGCGCCCGGGTGTACCTGCGCAAGCTGGTCGCCGAAACGGTCGAGGAGCCGGACATGCAGATTTCCCTCGAGGAAGCGCTGAAAATCCGCCCGGAGTTCCACGTGGGCGACATCGTGGAGATTGACGTCACGCCCGAGAACTTCGGCCGCGTGGCGGCCCAGACGGCCAAGCAGCTGCTGGTGCAGCGCATCCGGGAGGCGGAGCGCGGCAAGATTTACGACGAGTACATCGAAAAGGAAAACGAAATCCTGACCGCCATCGTCCAGCGGGTGGAGCCCAAGGCCGTCTACCTGGAGCTGGGCCGGACGGAAGGCATCATGGAGAGCAACGAGTTCATCCCCGGGGAAACCTACCGGGAGGGCGACCACATCAAGGTGTACGTCCTGAAGGTGCGCCGCTCCGGAAGCGACTTCATGCGCAACCCCCAGGTCTACGTCAGCCGCATCCACCCGGGGCTGGTCAAGCGCCTGTTCGAGATGGAGGTGCCGGAAATCGCGACGGGCGTCGTCCAGATCCGCTCCATCTCCCGGGAGGCCGGCAGCCGCACCAAGATTGCCGTCACCTCCATCGACCCGATGATCGACCCGGTCGGCGCCTGCGTCGGTCCCCGCGGCTCCCGGGTGGAGAAGGTGGTCAACGAGCTGAAGAACGAGAAGATCGACATCATCAAGTGGTCCAGCGACCCGGCGGAGTTCGTCGCCAACGCGCTCAACCCCGCCCACGTCGTCAGCGTGTTCATCTCCGACGCCGAGAAAATCTGCCGCGTCATCGTGCCGGACATGCAGCTGTCCCTGGCCATCGGCAAGGAGGGGCAGAACGCCCGCCTGGCGGCCAAGCTGACCGGGTGGAAGATCGACATCAAGTCCCAGACCCAGATGGAGGAGTTGATGCGCGAGCAGAGCCTGCGTGACGCGCAGGCGTTGGAGGAGTACGAGCAGGGGGACTACGGCGACACGCCGGAGGGGGACTGACCCTGAGGGAAGCGGAGGAGAGACCCGGATGCCCAAGAAGGTGCCCATGCGCATGTGCGTCGGCTGCAGGGAAATGAAGCCCAAGAAGGAGCTGTTGCGCGTCGTGCGGACCCCGGAAGATGAAATCGCGCTGGATTTTACCGGGAAAAAATCCGGCCGGGGCGCCTACCTCTGCCCGGACGAGGCCTGCCTGAAGCGCGCCGCCAAGCAGAAACAGCTGGACCGCGCGCTGGAGCGGACGGTCGCGCCGGAGGTCATCGAGCAGCTGGGCCGGCAAATCCAGTTTTCCAAGCCCAGGGAGCCACAGGGTGGCTGACGGCGGGCTGGGGGGCATCCTGGGGCTGGCCTTCCGCGCGGGACAGATGACGCCGGGGGCGGAGATGAGCCTGAAGCTCATCCGGGACGGGAAGGCGGCCCTGCTGCTGTACGACCCGGGCGCCAGCGCCCTGACAATCAAGAAGCTGCTGGACGCTGCCCGGCACCGGGACGTCCCGGCCTACGCCCTCAAGGAAGGAACGCTGGGGGAAAGCTGCGGGAGGCCGGGGATGGCCGCGGCCGCGATGAAGTCCGGGCCGCTTTCGGCCAGGGCGGAAACCATGCTCAGGCCGGCGCGTGCCGGTGAAGAAGGATCTAAGATTGTGGAGGACAAAGGCTGAATGGCTAAAGTCGGACTCAAGGAAACCATCCGGGACCTCAACCAGAAGGCGGGCGTCGTCCTCTCGGAAACCGAGCGGGTGCGGCGCAACGCCGACATCATGCTGCAAATGCTCCGCCAGCAGGAAACGGTGTTCCTGCGGCAGGAAGAGGAAGAGCGCCTGCGCCAGAAGCAGGAGCAGCAGCAGCAGATGCTCCAGCAGCAGACCAAGGCCTGGACGATGCCCGACGAGGACGAGGCGGAGACGCCGGAAGACGTCGCGGAGCCGCAGGCCCCGGTGGTTGAGGAAGCGGTGCCGCAGACGGTTTTCTCCCCCGACGAGCCCGCGCCCGCGGTGCTGACGGAAGCCCCCCCGGCGCAGCCCGGAGAGGCCGCCGCCGTGGCCGAGACGCCCGCGGTGGCGGAGGAGGCGCCTGTTTCCGAGGCTCCAGCCGCCGAGGCGGCTGCGCCCGTTCAGCCGGCGCAGGAAACCGCGCCGGAAGTCCGTCCCGCCGCACCGGCCCCGCGGCCCGCGCCGCGCCCCGCCGGCGCGCCACTTGGACAGTTTGCCCCGCCGAGACCCGCCGCCAGCCCGGTCTATGGCCGCCCGGCGCCCGGCTCTCCGCAGTATGGCCGCCCCGCGCCGGGTTCCCCGCAGTTCGGGCGCCCGGCTCCGGGCTCGCCCCAGTACGGCCGTCCCGCGCCGGGCTCCCCGCAGTACGGGCGGCCGGCTCCGGGCTCGCCCCAATATGGCCGCCCCGCCCCCGGCTCCGCTCCCTTCGGGCGGCCGGCGCCCGCCGCCGGCGCGCGCCCCATGCCCGGGCGGCCCCTTCCGCCCCGCGGCTCCGGCTTTGGCAGGCCGCCGGCGGACGAGCTGCTGCCCGCGATGGAAAAGGACCGGGTCAGCAACTACGACCCGAACAAGAAGAGCTACGTGCGCAAGCCCGACCCGGAGCACGTGAGCAAGTCGCGCAAGCAGAGCGTCCGGAAATCCCAGCCCAAGTTCATCGGCGTGGAGGAGGACGTGGTGCGCGGCGGCAAGCGCGCCCGCGCCCGGAAGCCCTCCGTCCAGCAGATGATGGCGCCCATCAAGATCGAGAAGGCCTACATGACGGCCGACACCATCACAGTCAAGGACCTGACCGAACGCATCGGCAAGCCCGCCGGCGAAATCCTCAAGAAACTGCTGCTGCTGGGCAACATGGCGACCATCAACAGCGAGCTGGACTACGACACCGCCTCCCTGGTGTGCTCGGAGTTCGGGGTCGAGCTGATCATGCGCCTGGACCGCACGGCCGAGGACCAGATGATTGAGACCGCCGGGGTCGAGGACGCGGAGGAGGACTTGAAGCCCCGCCCGCCCGTCATCACCATCATGGGCCATGTCGACCACGGCAAGACCTCGCTGCTGGACTACATCCGCGACGCCCACGTCACCCGCGGGGAGGCTGGCGGCATCACCCAGCACATCGGCGCCTACTCCGTGGAGTTGCACGGGCAGCGCATCACCTTCCTGGACACGCCCGGGCACGAGGCCTTCACGGCCATGCGCGCGCGCGGCGCGCAGTCCACCGACATCGCCGTGCTGGTCGTCGCGGCCGACGACGGCGTGATGCCCCAGACGGTTGAGGCCATCAACCATGCCAAGGCCGCGCAGGTGCCGATTATCGTCGCCATCAACAAGATGGACAAGCCCGAGGCCAACCCCGACCGCATCAAGCAGGACCTGACCGCCTACGGCCTGGTCAGCGAGGAATGGGGCGGCGACACCATCATGGTGCAGGTTTCCGCCAAGACGGGCGATGGCGTGGAGCAATTGCTGGAGATGATCCTGCTGCAGGCCGAGGTGCTGCAGCTGCGCGCCAACCCGGACCGCCTCGCGCGCGGCATCATCATCGAGGCCAAGCTGGACAAGAACCGCGGCGCGCTGGCAACGGTGCTGCTGAAGAACGGCACCCTGCGCGTGGGCGACAACATCATCGCGGGCATGGCGTCCGGCCGCGTGCGCGCGCTGATCAACGACGCGGGGGAGAACGTGAAGGAAGCCGGGCCTTCCATGCCGGTCGAGATTTCCGGCTTCAGCTCCGTGCCCCAGGCCGGCGACGAGATGATCGTCGTGGAGGACGACCGCCTGGTGCGCCAGGTGGCCAGGGAACGCGAGGACAAGGTGCGCGAGCAGCGCACGCAGGCTTCCTCCGCCGTGTCCCTGGACAACCTGTTCCAGAGCATCAAGGAGGGCGAGCAGCTGACGCTCAACATCCTCATCAAGGCGGACGTGCAGGGCAGCGCGGAAGCGGTGCGCCAGTCGCTGGAGAAGCTCAGCAGCGACCAGGTGCGCATCCACGTGCTGCACTCCGGCGTGGGCGCCATCAACAAGGACGACGTCAACCTCGCCGCGACGGCCAACGCCACCATCATCGGCTTCAACATCCGCCCGGACAACAACGCCCGGGACGCGGCGGCCAAGGAGAACGTCGACATCCGGCTCTACCGGGTCATCTACCAGGCCATCGAGGACATCGAGAAGGCCATGAAGGGCATGCTGGCGCCGGAGTTCAAGGAGGTCATCCTGGGCCATGCCGAGGTCCGCAACGTGTTCAAGATTACCGGCTCCGGCACCATCGCCGGCTGCTATGTGCAGGATGGCAAGATGCAGCGCAACCAGCCGGTCCGCCTGCTGCGGGACAACGTGGTCGTGTTCGAGGGCAAGCTGTCCTCCCTCCGGCGCTTCAAGGACGACGTGCGCGAGGTGGCCGCGGGCTACGAGTGCGGCATCGGCCTGGAGAACTACAACGACATCAAGGAAAAAGACGTCATCGAATGCTTCATGATGGAAGAAGTGGAGAGGTAGGGCGCGCTTGGCACAGTACCGGCAAAACCGCGTAGCCGAGGAAATCCGCAAGCACCTGGACCGGATTATCCGCGAGGAGCTGCGCGACCAGCGGGTTTCGGGCACCTTCAGCCTCACGAGGGCTGAGGTGGCGAAGGACCTCAGGTATGCCAAAGTCTTCGTCAGCACCCTGGAAGAGGACAAGCTGGACGACCTTGTCAAGGCCTTGAACGGCGCCGCCGGGTTCCTCCGGCGCGCCCTGGGCGGCGCGCTGACGGTGCGCTACACGCCCGAACTGCATTTTGAGGCGGACCGGAATATCGCCTATGGCCTGCACATCGCCAGCGTGCTCAAGCAGGTCATGGGGGAACAGGCGGAGAAACCCGGGAATGAACGAAATCAGCCTGAAACAGGCGACTGACACCCTGACCCGCGCGGACCGGGTTTTCGTATGCACCCACGTCGAGCCCGACGGGGACGCGCTGGGCTCCCTGCTGTCGCTGGGCAGCCTGCTGCGGAAAATGGGAAAGCAGGTCACCCTGGCCTGCCAGGACCCGGTGCCCGAGAACCTGCGCTTCCTGCCGGGAAGCGGGGACATCCGGCGCCCTGACGGCGTGGACGCGGATGCCTTCGACCTCGCCTGCTCCATCGACGCCTCGGACCTGGGGCGCATCGGCAGCGCGGCACGGGTGTTCAGCGCCTGCCCCAGGCGGCTGGCCATCGACCATCACGCGTCCAACACGCGCTTCGGCCTGGAAAACTATGTGGACAGCACCGTCGCGTCCAGCGGGAACCTGGTGTGCAGGCTGTTCGGCGAAACAGGCGTCAGGATGGATGAAAACGACGCGCTGCTGCTGTACGCCGCCTTGTCCACGGACACCGGGAACTTCAGCTTCGGTCAGATGGACGAGGAGTTTTTCCTCCAGATGGCGGGGCTGATGCACGCGGGCCTGGACATCTCCCCGGCCGCGCGACAGCTGCACCTGATCAAGAGCCCCTATCACATCAAGCTGCTGGGGCGCGCGATCGCCTCGCTCAGGTTCTTCAGCGGCGGCCGGCAGGCCGGCATGCGGCTGACGCATGCCGATTTTGAGAAAACGGGCGCCAAGCCCGAGCACGCCGAAGGCATCGTCAACCGGGCGCTGAACATCTACGGGGTCGAGATGTGCTACCTGGCCAGCGAGGAGGAGGACGGCGTCAAGTTCAACCTGCGCGCGGTCCCGCCGCACGACGTCTCCAGGATCGCCGTGGAATTCGGCGGCGGCGGCCACCTGCTGGCCTCCGGGTTCACTTCGCGAAAGCCATTAAACGATGCGGTGCGCGCGCTGCGCGCGCGCATGGAAGCGGAACTGGGCCGGGAATGAACGCGGCCATCAACTTTTACAAGCCGCCTGGGATGTCGTCCGCCCAGGCGGTCGCTTTTGTGAAACGCCTGCTGGGCGCCAAGGCCGGCCACGCCGGAACCCTGGACCCGGAGGCGGCCGGGGTGCTGGTTGTATTGACCGGGCGGGC
>JAAZAQ010000124.1 GCA_012514225.1 Clostridiales bacterium
AAAACAGGCGCGGACTGCCTGGAGCTGGACAGCTTCACGGACTTGGGCGCCGCGTACGAAAAGACCGGCCGGAGCCTGTGCATCACCGGCACCGTGGACACCGTCTCGCTGCTGCTGGAAGGCAGCCCCCAGGAGGTATATGAGGCCAGCCTGGAATGCATCCGGGTTTCGGGCGGAAAGCGGCTGATTCTGAGCAGCGGCTGCGAAACGCCCCGCCACACCCCGCCGGAAAACATCAAGGCCATGGTCCGCGCCGCCCGGGATTCAGCGGCGGGCGCAATTTGAACCCATGCGGCTTGCCGCAGGAATAAAGGAGGACCCGATATGAAGAAAAGATGGTTGCCCCTGCTCCTCTGCCTGGCGCTGCTGCTGAGCGTCGTCTCGGCGGCGTCCGCGGGCGCAAAGCCCTATGACGGGCAGACCCTGACCGTGCTGTTCATGTCCAGCGTCTACGCGGACGCGGCGCGGTCCCTCGCCGATGAGTTCAAGGAAGCCACCGGCGCCACCCTGGAGGTCGTGGACTACCCCTACATCACCCTGCACGACAAGGCCCTGCTGGATTTGACCAGCGGCACCGGCTCCTACGACGTCATCGACGTGGCCTGCCAGTGGGACGGCGAGTTCGCCCCCTACCTGGAGGATCTGGGGCCCTACATCGAGAAGGACCAGTTTGACACCGAGGCGTTCATCGACAACGTATTCAACCAGGCGGGCAAATGGCAGGGCGTCATCATGGGCATCCCCAACGCCAACACGCCGCAGGTCGTCGCCTACCGCACCGACCTGATTCCGGAAGGGCTGCCGGCCACCTGGGACGAGTATTGCGCGCTGCTCGAGAAGCTGAACGACCCCGCCAACGGCGTGTACGGCCTGGCGACGCCCGGCGTGCGCGAGCAGTACGGCGGCATCTGGGACTCCATCCTCTGGTCCCTGGGCGGCGCCTGGGCGGACGAGGACTGGAACATCGTCATCGACTCCCCTGAGGCCAGGAAGGCGCTGGAAATCAGCAAGCGGCAGATTGCCTGCGCGGACCCTGCCGTGCTTTCCTGGGGCCTGGAGGAAGCGATTGCCGCGTTCCTGGACGGCAGGGCAGCCGTTTGCGACGCCTGGCCGACGCTGGGCATCACCAAGAAGGGCAACGACCCGGAGCAGTCCAAAATCGTCGGCAAGTGGACCCTTGGAACCTTCCCCTATGAAAAGAACGGCATCACCAACCTCAGCGCCTGGGACGTGGCAATCAACGCGGCGTCCGCCAAGAAGGACCTGGGCTGGGAATTCATCAAAATGTACACCTCGCCCGAGAACCAGCAGCGCTTCTATGAGGAGTTCTACATCTTCTCCCCGCGCAAGGCTTTCTGGGAGCAGGACAGCATGAAGGCGCCGGAGTTCGTCACCCTCCGCACGGCGCTGGACACGGCGCTGATGTGGTGGAGAATCGCGGCGTCCGTCGAGGCGGACACCGCCATCGGGACCAACGTCAACGCCTTCCTCGCCGGCCAGATCGACGCCGACACGGCGGTCGCGAACATGAAACAGGGCCTGGAGCAAGCGCTGAAAATGAACCCCGTCGAGCCGGGGGTCAAGAACTTCAACCGTTAACCGAAGCAACCGGGGCCGGCGCGGCTCCCCGGGCCTTCCGCGCCGGCCCGTCCCCGCCCGCATGGAATGAGGTGGCAAGATGGAACACCGCCTGGACGGGAAAACGAACCGCCTGTCGCTGAGCAAGCGAAAGGACACGTGGGCTGCCTGGTCCTTTCTGGTGCCGGCCTCGCTGTTCCTGTTCGTGACGTCCTTCCTCCCGCTGTTGTATTCCGCGTACCTGAGCTTTTTCCGCTTCAAGATGAACCTGCCCAAGGCCGTGCCGCTGTTTATCGGGCTGGAGAACTATGCCCGCGTCTTCACCGACTCCCAGCTGGCGACCAGCGCGCTGAACACGCTGGTTTTCGCCCTGGCCTCCGTCAGCGTGGAGATGGCGCTCGGCCTGATGGTCGCGCTGGCGATTTCCGGGGACGGGAAAATCAACCGGGTCGCCCTGGCCATTTTCATCGTCCCGATGATCATGGCGCCGGTCGCGGCGGGCACCCTGTGGCGGATGATGCTGGATTCCGCGACCGGGGTGGTCAACTACCTGCTCTCCCTGCTGGGCATCTCCGGGGTCTCCTGGCTGGCCAACACGACGACCGCCATGGTTTCCGTCATTTTTGTGAACATCTGGCAATTGACCCCCTGGGTGACCGTGGTGGTGGCGGCCGGCTTGAAAGCCCTCCCGCAGGACTGCATCCAGGCCGCGCTGGTGGACGGGGCGACGCCCTTCCAGGTGTTCCGCCGCATCGTGCTTCCGCTGATCATGCCGCTGCTGACCGTCATCCTGATGATCCGCTTCATCGACGCCTTCAAGGTATTCGACACGGTGTACGTGATGACGGGGGGCGGCCCGGGGCTGGCGACGGAAATGCTGCCGAACTTCATCTACAAGCAGGGGCTCAAGTATTTTGACGCGGGCTACGCCGGCGCGATGGCGGTGCTGTTTGTGCTGGCGATGACGCTGGTCGTGCTGCTCTTTGTCAAATGGCGCAGCTGGGAGGAGGCGAAACTGTGAGCCTGAAGAGAAAATACGATTTCACCTCCCCGCACGGCATCCTGTCGAACTTTGCGGGCCGCCCGGTCAAGGTCGCGCTCATCGTCCTGAGCATGACGGTGGTGCTGTTCCCCCTGTATTGGCTGGTGACCAATGCCCTGAAGCTGGAAAGGGACTACCTGGCGTATCCGCCGGTCCTGATTCCCAAGGAAATCACCTTTGAAAGCTTCGTCGAGCTGTTTGAGAAGAACGCCTTCGCCTCCTCCCTTGCGACCACCCTCATCATCACCGCCGTCACCACGCTGCTGTGCGTCGCGATCGGCAGCACGGCCGCGTACACGCTCGCGCGCGGGCCGATTGGGCGAAAGGCGAAAAACATCTTCGGCGTCTGGTTTCTGGTGCAGAAGATGTATCCGGC
The DNA here is from genome assembly GCA_012514225.1 of Clostridiales bacterium. GTDB lineage: Bacteria > Bacillota > Clostridia > Christensenellales > Aristaeellaceae > UBA6115. The sequence goes on from JAAZAQ010000124.1 coordinate 2,997, forward strand.
CATCGTCACCGCCATTCCCGTGTTCATCGTGATGAGGGCGCTCCGGCTGATTGACACGCGGTTTTCCCTGATTATCATGAACACGAGCTTCAACCTGCCGATGATTATCTGGCTGATGATGGGCTTTTTCGAGCAGCTGCCCATTTCCCTGGAAGAATCGGGGATGCTGGACGGCGCGGGCTTTTACAAGCGGTTCTTTTACCTGATTCTGCCCATCACCAAGCCGGGGCTGATTTCCGCGGCCATCCTGACCTTCGTCGCGACGTGGAACGAGTTCCTTTTCTCCGTCATCCTCAGCATCAAGCGGACCAAGACGCTGCCGGTCATCATCGCGGGGTTCATCACCGACCGGGGCCTGGATTGGGGTCCGATGGCCGCCGCGTCGGTGCTGATGCTCGTCCCGGTCGTTTTACTGACTTTCTTCCTGCAGAAGGACTTCGTGCAGGGCCTGGCCATGGGCGCGGTGAAGGGGTAGGCGCGCGGAACGCCGCCGGCGACGCGCTAAGGGGCAAACCGGAAATCAGATGGAAATCGGAGGAAGACGCATGAACAGGGACAGGCTGATTGATTGGCAGAAGACCTTCCGGGCGGAGCTGCTGGACAACGTCATCCCCTTCTGGATGGAGCACGGGTGGGACCGGGAGAACGGCGGCGTCCGCACCTACCTCGACCGGGACGGGCAGCCCTGCTCCAACGTCAAGAGCGTCTGGGTGCAGGGGCGCTTCATGTGGATGCTGTCCTACCTGAACAACACCTACGGGGAAAACGCGGAGTGGATGCGGGCGGCGGAAAGCTGCCGGCGCTTTATCGAGGCGCACTGCTTCGCCCCCGACAAGCGCATGTATTTCCTGGTGACCGACGAGGGGCGCCCGGTGCGCAAGCGCCGCTACTTCTTTTCCGAAACCTTCTACATCATCGGCCTTGCCGAGTACGCGAAGGCGACCGGCGACCCTGAATGCCTGCAGAAGGCGCGGACGCTGTTTGACATGGTCTTCCGCATCTACAAGGACCCGGCTTCCGACACCCGCCAGTTCTACCCGAAATACGAGCCGCAGACCCTCCGCGCCCGCGCGCTGGGCGGCCCGATGATCATGCTCAACGTCACCAGCGTCATGCGCCGGTGCGACCCCGGCAACGCCAAACGCTACGACGCGATGGTCCGGGAGTACATCTCCGATATCCTGACCCTGCACTATCACCCGGAGCACAAATGCCTGTTTGAAAACGTGGGCCTGGACGGAACGCCGGACCTGAAAACGCCGATGGGGCGGCTGGTCAACCCCGGCCACGCCATCGAGGCCGCCTGGTTCCTGCTGGTCGAGTCGGAGTATTTCAAGGACGCGGACATGCGGAAGAAGGCCCTGGACATCCTGTCCTGGTCGCTGGAGCTGGGCTGGGACAAGACGCATGGCGGGCTTTTCTACTTCGTGGACCGCCTGGGGTACGCGCCGGAGCAGTACGAGCACGACCTGAAGCTCTGGTGGCCGCAGAACGAGGCTTGCATCGCGGCGCTGCTCGCCTACGTCCAGACCGGGGAGGAAAAGTGGTTCGACTGGTTCGACACGATTGCCGGGTATTCCTTCAGGCACTTCAAGGACGACCCCTATCCGGAGTGGGCCGGCTACCTCCATCACGACAACACGAAGCAGCTGCCCGTCGCCAAGGGCAACTACTTCAAGGGCCCCTTCCACCTGCCGCGCATGCTCAGCTACTGCGACGGGCTGATTGACCGGCTGCTGCGGCAGGACGGGCCGCCCGCGGCGGGCGCCTGAGCGGGGCCGGTTTCCAGCCGTTCATCAGCACGGCGCGCAGGCTTGGCCGCACGTTCCGGCAATGATGGTTGGTTTCCTTCTCTCGCAAAAAACTACAAGCCCCCTGGCCTACGCGGCCAGGGGGCTCATCTCATCCGGCTAAAACCGGCTCAGAAGATGTGCAGGTTGATGAAGATGAAGGCGACCAGGGAGGCGACCAGGGACACGACGGTGATCTGCGTGTTGATGGAGGGGCCGGCGGTGTCCTTGAAGGGGTCGCCCACGGTGTCGCCGATGACGGCGGCCTTGTGCGAGTCGGAGCCCTTGCCGCCCTCGTTGCCCGCCTCGATGTACTTCTTGGCGTTGTCCCACAGGCCGCCGGCGTTGGACATGAACAGCGCCAGCAGGAGGCCGGAGATGATGTTGCCCAGCAGGAAGCCGCCGATGGCGTTGACGCCGCCGATAAAGCCCACGGCCAGGGTGGCGACGATGGCCATCAGGCCGGCGGGGATGAGCTCCTTCAGCGCGCCGGTGGTGGCGATGTCGATGCACTTGTTGTACTCCGGCTCAACCCCGGGCCTGCCCTCGGCCAGGCCGGGGATTTCCTTGAACTGGCGGTGAATTTCAGAAATCATGCGCTGGGCGTTCTTGTCCACGCCCAGGATGAGCATGGCCGAGAACACGGCCGGGATGGCCGCGCCAACGATGATGCCGAAGAAGACGGTGGGGTTCATGATGTCAAAGCCGTTGATGAGGGCCATCAGCTCCTTGCCCGCGGCTGCCAGCCCGACGTTGATTTCCTCGATGTGGGCGTTAACCTCGCTCATGAAGGCGCCCAGCAGGGAGATGACGGTCAGCCCGGCGGCGCCGATGGCGAAGCCCTTGGTGACGGCCTTGACGGTGTTGCCGGCGGAGTCCAGCTCGTCCGCCACGCGGATGGTCTCCTCACCCAGCCCGCCCATCTCGGCCAGGCCACGGGCGTTGTCCACGATGGGGCCGTAGGCGTCGTTGGAGATAATCATGCCCACGATGGACAGCATGCCCACCGCGGCCATCGAGATGCCGTACATCGCGTAGCCCGGGCCGATGGGCTCACAGAGCTTGTAGGCGACCATCGCGGAAATCGCGATGCCCACCATCGCCGGCAGCACGGACATGAAGCCGTAGGACACGCCGGAGAGGATGGTAAAAGCCGGGCCGGTCTTGGAGGCGTGCGCCACCTTGCCCACGATGGGGGCGTTGTCGTCGGTGAAGTAGTTGGTGGCCAGGCCGATGATGACGCCGACCAGCAGGCCCACGGCGGAGGCGCCCCAGATGCGCCAGGAGAAGTCCTTGAACAGCAGGGTGGCCAGCGCGGTCAGCGCCAGGAAGACGCCGGTGGTCACGTAGGTGGAGTTGTTCAGCGCCTTGGTCGGGCTGCCGTGGTCGCCGATTTTGGCGGTGAAAATGCCGATGAGGGAGGACAGCAGGCCCAGGGCGGAGTAGATAATGACCATCATCACCTTGGAGCCGAACTGGCCGTTCACGATGCCGCCGTCCAGCGAAACGGCCATGACCAGCGCGGCGGTCATGGAGGCGATGTTGGAGTCGAACAGGTCTGCGCCCATGCCGGCCACGTCGCCCACGTTGTCGCCCACGTTGTCGGCGATGACGGCGGGGTTGCGGGGGTCGTCCTCCGGGATGCCCAGCTCCACCTTGCCGGCCAGGTCGGCGGATACGTCGGCGGTCTTGGTAAAGATGCCGCCGCCCGCCTTGGCGAACAGCGCCAGGGAGCTGGCGCCGAAGGAGAAGCCCAGCAGCATGGAGCTGTTGCCGGTCAGCAGCAGCACGCCCATCACGCCCAGCAGGCAGGCGCCCACCACCATCAGGCCCATCACCGCGCCGCCGCGGAAGCCGATGAGGAAGGCGGGCTTGATGCCGTGGGTGGCGGCCTCAGCCGTGCGCGCGTTGGCCAGGGAGGCCACCAGGATGCCGATCTTGCCCGCGATGGCGGAGAAAATCGTGCCGGCGACGTAGGCGATGGCCATGGTCAGGTTGCGCTCCGCCCCGCCCTGCCAGACGGGCTTGGGCAGGAAGAGGAAAATCAGCACCGCCATGATGCCGGCGAACCCGGCCAGCAGCGTGTACTCCTTGCGCATGAAGGCGTTGGCGCCGCTGCGGATGAGGCCCGCGATGCGCTCGATGGTCTTGTTCTCGTTCTTCTGCTTCTTGACCCACAGGGTCAGGTATCCCGCGTAGGCGAAAGCCAGGATGACCGTGAGCAGCCCGATGGCGTATACGGTAGTGGTAGCCAATTGCATGGTACGTCCCCCTTACTTGCCATAAATCCGAACGTATTATAGCCCCAACCCCGCCAAAATGCCAGTTATGGCGGTTCCGGGATGAACATTTT
>JAAZAQ010000125.1 GCA_012514225.1 Clostridiales bacterium
CCCAGCGCGGGCTGGTCGAGCGCTTCGACAGCACCATCGGCGCGGCCACCGTCCTGTTCCCCCTGGGCGGCGCTCACCGGCGCACGCCGCCGTCCGCCATGGTGCACAGGCTGCCGGTGCCGGGCGGCACGGGCAGCGCGTCCTACATGAGCTTCGGCTTCAACCCCTTCATCAGTGAAAAAAGCCCCTACCACGGGGGTTACCTGGCCGTCGCCGAGTCGGTGTCCCGGCTGGTCGCAGCCGGCGCGCCGTTTGAGGCGGTCTACTTGAGCCTGCAGGAGTATTTCCCCAGCCCCATGGACGACCCGGAACGCTGGGGCCTGCCAATGGCGGCGCTGCTGGGCGCCTTCCGCGCCCAGACGGAGTTGGGCTGCGCGGCCATCGGGGGCAAGGACTCCATGAGCGGCACCTTCGAAGGCCTGGACGTGCCGCCCACCCTGCTCTCCTTCGCCATGACGGTGGCCGGCGAGGCGCGCGCGGTCTCGCCGGAACTGAAGGGAGCGGGCCGCGATTTGTGCTGGCTCCGCCCGGCGTACGGGCCGGACGGGCTGCCGGAGGCGGAATCCCTGAGGGAAACCTTCCGCACCGTGTCCCGCCTGCTGTCGGAAAAGAAGGCCGTATCCTGCCTGACCCCGGGCTGGGGCGGCGCGCTGCAGGGCCTGGCGCAGATGGCGGCCGGCAACGGCGTCGGCGTTGACATCAACGGCGAGGTCCCCCTGGAGGAGCTCGCCGCGGACGCCTACGGTTCCTTCATCCTCGAGATGGCGGTAGGCGCGTCGGCTGGCACCCCCCTGGGCCGCACCGTCGAGGCGCCGTCGCTGTCCTACCGGGGCGAGTCGGTGGCGCTCGCGGCGCTTCACGCCCTCGCGGACGGGAAGCTGGCTTCCGTCTTCCCGGAAACAACAGCGGAGAAGAGGGAAGCGATTCCCACCATCACGCACCGGCACGCCAAGCCGGCCAGGGGGCCCCGCTTCGCGCGGCCCAGGGTCCTGATTCCCGCGCTTCCCGGCACCAACTGCGAGCTGGACACCGCGCGCGCCTTTGAGAAGGCCGGGTGCGCGCCCGAGGTCTTCCTGGTCAAAAACCTGACCTCGCGCGCGGTGGAGGAAAGCGTGCGCGCGCTGGCGGCGCGCATCCGAAACGCCCAAATCCTGTTCATCCCCGGCGGCTTTTCCGGCGGGGACGAGCCGGACGGCTCCGGCAAGTTCATCACCGCCCTGTTCGGCAATCCCGCGGTCATTGACGCGCTGGAGGAATTGCTCCACACGCGCCGCGGGCTGGCGGGCGGCATCTGCAACGGCTTCCAGGCGCTGGTGAAAATGGGGCTGCTGCCGTCCGGGCGCTTCACCCGGCCGGGCGCGGACAGCCCGACGCTGGCGCACAACAAAATCGGGCGCCACCAGTCTAGGCTGGTCACCGTGCGCGTCGCGTCCACCCTCTCCCCCTGGTTTGGCCGGTATACGGCCGGGGAATGCCGCAGCATCCCCGTCTCCCACGGGGAAGGGCGCTTCCTGTGTACAAAGGCGCAGGCGGAGGCGCTGGCGGCGGCCGGGCAGATCGCCGCCCAGTACGCGGACGGCGCGGGCAAGCCCAGCATGGACATCCGGCACAACCCCTCGGGCTCCTTCTGGGCGGTCGAGGCGCTGACCTCCCCGGACGGGCGGGTGATGGGCAGGATGGGCCACGCGGAGCGGATGCTGGACGGCCTGTACCGCAATGTCCCCACCACCGGGGAAGACCCCCTCTTCCTTGCGGCGGCGGACTACTTTGCCTGACACGCGCCGTGCGCCGCCGGCTTCCCGGTTGGGCCCGTCCGTTAGTTCCGTCTGGCCGCGCGGGAATATTTTCCCAGGACTGGTTTCCGCCTCGGGCAACCCGCCTGCGGGCGTGTATAATCCCCTTCGGATTCTCGGCAAGGAGAGAGATGGATGTTTGATTTTTTCGGCGGCGGGAAGAGAAAACCGATGATGGACGCGGTCAGGGAAGCCCAGGCGGACCCGTCGACCCGCATGGTGGATGTGCGCAGCCCGGAGGAATACCGCAGCGGCCACGTCCCCGGCGCGGTCAACGTGCCGTTGGAGAACCTGCAGGACGCGCTCCGGCTGCTGGAGGACAAGAAGGCGCAGCTCTGCCTGTACTGCGCGTCCGGCGCCCGCAGCGCCATGGCGGTGTCCATGCTCAAGCGGATGGGGTATGAAAACTGCGTGAACGCCGGGGGCATCGGCGGGTATTCGGGCAAGCTGGAATACTGAGCTTCCTGGCTCAAGCCTTTGAACGCCCGGGCGCCCCTCTGGGGCGCCCGGCGCATGAAGCGGGCTGCGTCCGGTGGCTTTTGTCGCAGCCCTTCTTCCGCGCGGGTTTTGGGCTGGCACGTTGCCGGCATATCGGATATAATCACCGTGTCGGAACCAGGACGACTGCGCGCGTGAACCAGCACAGGAGGATCTATGAAGCCAGCCATCCGGACCCCTTTTTTTGAAACGAGCGTCAAGAACTACATCTACGGGGACGAGGTGCTGCGCTTCGCCCAGGCGGTGGACGCGGCGGCGAAGAAGTATGACGTCGACGCCCTGTTTATCGCCCCGTACACGGAAATCCGGCGCGTGCGCGAGCACTGCCCGAACCTGATTGTGCTGGCGCCTTATATGGACACCCTGAGGCCCGGCCGCGGCATGGCGGACGTGCTTCCGGAAGCCCTGAAGGCCGCAGGCGCCCAGGGTGTGGTCATCAACCACTGTGAACGCCCCATGACGCTCGCGGCCATCCGCATGACCATCGAGCGCGCGCGGGAGCTGGACATGCTCTCCTTTTGCTGCGCGGATACCGTCGACGAGGCGCGGGCCATCGCGCACTTCCATCCCGACATCCTCAACCCCGAACCCACGGAGCTGATCGGTTCCGGCCAGGCCAGCGACATGTCCTATGTCCGGGAGGTCATCGACGCCGTGAAGGCGATTGACCCCGCCATCCTGGTGGAGCAGGCGGCGGGGATTACCACGGCGCAGCAGATTTACGACTTTATCATGGCGGGCTCCGAGGCGGCGGGGTCCGCGTCCGGCATCCTGAAGGCGGAGCACCCCTTCCGGCTGCTGGACGAGATGGTGGCCGCGGTCCGCAGGGCGAAGGACGACCTGCAGGCGCGTCGCGCCTGAGAAGGCTAAGGAGGAGGTCGACATGGTTTATCGGGAAGCGGTCAAGCTGCAGTCCAACCACGGCGTGGTCACGTTCCACGACGTGACACAGCAGGCGAGGGACATCGTTGAGCGCTCGGGCATCAAGAACGGCATCGTCGTCGTCTACTCGCACCACACTACCTGCTGCGTCATCACCCAGGAGCGCGCCTTCGACCTGTCGATGACAGGCCTGGAAACCCTGCAGCAGGATTTTGTCGAGGTGCTGCGGCAATTGATTCCGGACCAGCGCAAGGAAGGCCTCTACCTCCACCCGGGGGAGAAGGCGCTCAAGTTCGCCGAGGAGCACGGGGAAGACGCCCGCGGCTGCCACAACACGGACGCCCACCTCCGTTCCGCCCTGGTCGGCCGCAGCGAAAGCATCGCGCTCATCGACGGGAAAATGGAC
>JAAZAQ010000011.1 GCA_012514225.1 Clostridiales bacterium
AAAGACCCGCCATCAGGGCGACGCTTCGCCGCCTGGGCTGCGCGCTGGCCGCGCTGCTACTGCTCTTGAGCGCGCTGCCCGCGGGGGCCGCCGTCACCCACGGGATGGTGACGGGCGACAAGGTGCTCTTCCGGAAAAGTCCCACCTCCAGCGACTACTGGGACTACCTGAACACCGGCTGGGTGGCGAAGGTGCTGGGCGAAAGCCAGCAGAACAACTACACCTGGTACAAGGTGGAGGCCAACATCCCCGTCTCCCTGGACCGCACCTACACGGGCTATATCCGGGGGGATTTTTTCCGCATGCTGACCGCCGGGGAGGAAACCGCCTGGCTGGTCAACAAGCCGCAGCCCTTCACCGGCGCGGTGCCCGGCCAGGCGACCGCCGCGCCCTCCACGCTGACCGGGGACTACGCCCTGGTGACCGTGGCCGGCGCCAACCTGCGCCAGGCTGAAAACGGCGTCGCCATCACCGCCCTGGCCGAGAGGACCGTGGTGCGGGTGCTGTCCGCCCCCGCCGCCGGCGGCGACTGGTACCGGGTGGAAGCCGGGGAGTTCACCGGCTACCTGCACCGCGACCACCTGCGCGTGCTGAGCGCCCAGGAGGCGGCGGCGCTCAATACCCAGAGCCCCCCGCCGGCGTGGACGCCGGCGCCCGGCCAGACGCCCCTCCCGGGCGGCACGGCCACGGGCACCCTGGAAATCACCAAGTCCAGCACCAACCTGCGCCGCGAGCCCGGCGGCGTGTCCATCTGGCAGTACCCCGTGGGCGCCCGGCTGCCCTATTTCGGCGAGCCGGTGTTTTCCGGCGGCTTCAACTGGGCAAAAATCACCGACCCGAAAAACGGCCTGACCGGCTACGTGCGCTCGGACTGCTACCGCATCGTCGGCGGCGCGCAGCCGACCGCCGCGCCCACCCCCGCGCCGGGAACCTCCACCGTCAGCATCCGCATCACCCTGGGCGGTACCAACCTGCGCCAGACCCCCGGCGGCAGCGTGCTGGCGGTGCTGGACCGCAACCGCGTGCTGCCTTATTACGGCACGCCCACCTCCTTTGGCGGGTACGACTGGGTCTATGCCTACGACAACATCTCCAACCAGTACGGTTATGTGCGCTCGGACTGCTACGCCTTCGTGCAGGCGACCCCCGCGCCCGCGCCTGTCGTTACGGCGACGCCCGCCCCCGGCCCCACGGCGCCCGCCGCGGGCACGCTGACGCTGACCAAGGGCGGCGTCAACCTGCGCAACGCGCCGGCGGGGCTGACCATCGCGCAGCTGGACAGCGGGCTGGTGCTCTCCTATACCAGCTTCGTCCAGCAGGCCGGCTACACCTGGTACCTGGTGAGCAGCCCCAAGGGCGTGGGCTACGTACGCTCCGACGTGGTGCGGCTGAACCAGACGCCGGGCGCCACGGCGACCCCCGTGCCCGTCCAGACGCCCGCCCCGGGCCTGATGGGCTATATCGTGACCATCAAGTCCGACATCAACCTCAGGAAGACCGCCAGCTCCTCCGCTTTGGTCCTGGGCCGGGTGGGCAGGGGCCTGGTGCTGGGGCTGACCGGCCCCGTGCAGACGGCGGGCGGCTACAACTGGTACCAGGTGGTCTCAAACGGCGTATCCGGCTTCCTGCGGGGGGACTGCGTGCGCCAGATGACCACGGACGAGGTGACCGAGTACCTGACCAGCGGCCAGATTCCCGGCCTGACCCCGCCCGCGGACGGCGGGACGCCGGGCAGCACCGGGTTCGTCAAGACCACGATGACCAGCGTCAACGTGCGCAGGTCGCCCAGCGCGGACGCAGCGGTCTGGGGCCAGATCCCCGCCGCGGGAGAGGTGTTCCCCTACTTGTCCACCGTGACCAGCCTGGGCCGCACCTGGTTCAAGATTACCTACAACGGCCAGGAAGGCTACCTGCTGGGCTCCACGGCGCGGCTGCTGACCGCCCAGGAGTACCTGGACTACCTCGCCACCCGGCCCACCCCGACCCCGGCGCCGGCGCCCACGCCCACGCCCCGGCCGGAGGACATGAGCACCACCGCCGTCACGCGGATTGAAAAGGTCATCGTGCGCGCCGGCGCGGGCATGACCAAGCGCGTGCTGACCATCCTGTACCGTCAGGGCAGCATCGTGAAGCTCAGCGGCCAGACCGCCCAGGCGGACGGCAACACCTGGTACGGCGTGACCGCCGCGGGCGTCCGCGGCTGGATTCGCGGCGACATGCTGCGCGTCCTGACCAAGGCGGAAGAGCAAGCCCTGAACCAGACCGGCAATCCCGATTCGCCGCAGACCGCCACCTACCGCTCCCTCTCGCTGGGCTCCACGGGCGAGGACGTGACCCGGCTGCAAAACGAGCTGGTGCGCCGCGGGCTCCTGCAAAGCGCTTTCGTGACCGGCACCTACAACGACCAGACCGCGGACGCCGTTCGCTCCTTCCAGGGTGCCAACGGCCTGGTGGTGGACGGCATCGCCGGCAGCAACACGCAGCACAAGCTGTACAACACCGTGCCGGAGGACCCCTATACCCCCGGCGGCGGCAGCACGGTGACCCCGGGCCTCAACCCGGTGGAGAAGGTGGACTGGGTCGCCGGCGACATCAACGCCTTCTGGGGTCGCGGCGAGGTCGCCACGCTCACCGACGTGCGGACCCGGATTTCCCTGCGCATCAAGCGCTGGGCAGGCGGCTCCCACGTGGACGGCGAGCCCCTGACTTCGGCGGACACGGCGGCCCTGTGCCGGGTTTACGGGGTGGCTTCCGCCCAGGAAATCCTGGAAAAGAACCTCTACCAACGCCGCCCGGTCTGGATAACGCTCAAGGGGCGCACCTTCGCGGCTTCGCTCTACGGCGTCCCGCACAACTACCCGGCCGGCGACACCATCCCGGGCAACGACTTCAACGGCCAGCTGTGCGTCCATTTCATCAACAGCCGGACGCACACCTCCGCCACCGTGGACACGGACCATATGCGGGCCATCCAGGATGCCTACGACGCGGCGCCCGTCCGGAAGTAAACCGGAAGTCATCATCATCGGCGGCGGGGCTTCGGGCCTCGCCGCCGCCTGTGTGCTGGCGGACGCGGGCGTCCCGGCCCTGGTGCTGGAAAAGGAGGAGAAGGCCGGGCGCAAGCTGCTGGCCACCGGCAACGGCCGGTGCAACCTGCTCAATTTCGGCCCGCCCGTCTATTTCGGCGACGCCGCCTTCGCGCGTCAGGCGCTTTCGCACTGCGGGGCTGCGGAGGTCGCCGCTTTTTTTGCGGGCCTGGGCCTGGGACTCCGGGAGGAGGAGGGCGGACGCGCCTATCCGCTGCCCAACCAGGCGGCCGCGGTGGCGGACAGCCTGCTCGCCCGGCTCCAGGAAAGCCCAAGCGTCAAAATCCGGACGGGGGCGCGCGTGACGGACGTCCGGCGGGCGGAGGGCGGCTTCCTCGTGGAAACCGCGGACGGCGGGCGGTATTCCGCCCCCCGGCTCATCGCGGCGCCGGGCGGCCCGGCGGCGCCCCGGCTGGGCGGCAGCGGGGAACTGCTGGGCGTGCTGGCGCGGCTGGGGCATGGGCTGGTTCCGCCCCGCCCGGCGCTGTGCCCCCTGGAAACGGAAACGGCGGCCATCCGCGGGCTGTCCGGCCTGCGCGCGCCGGCCTGGCTGACGCTTTTTATCGGCGGGGAGCCGGCCTGCGCCGCCGCGGGGGAAGCGCTGTTTACGGACTACGGCGTCAGCGGCGTGTGCGCGATGCAGCTGGCCCGGGACGCGGGGCGGGGGCTGCAGGACGGCCGGGAGGTCATCCTTTCCGTCGACTTCTCGCCCCTGTGCGGCCTGGCGCCGCCCCTGATGCGGAGGCTGTCGCCGTCTGAGCTCCGCGCCGGGCCGGCGCGCCGGGAGATGCTGGGGCTGCTGGAGGCGCGTTTCGCGCGCCTGGGTCCCGGGCGGGCGTACACGGGGCTGCTGCCCCGGGCGCTGGCGAACAAGGTGCGCAGCCTGCCGCTCCCCGAGGCTGCGGAATGGCTGTCCGGCCTGCGCCTGCGGGTGACCGGCGTCAAGGGCTTTGACCAGGCCCAGGTCGCGGCCGGCGGGCTGTCCTGCGCGGGGTTCGACCCGGAAACCTTCCAGTCCCGCAGCGTCCCCGGCCTGTACGTCACCGGGGAGGCGCTTAACGTGGACGGCGACACGGGCGGCTTCAACCTGCTCTTCGCTTGGGCCGGCGGTATCCTGGCGGGGCGGCACGCGGCGGGGGAGGCGGAAAGGCCGTCCTGAGGGGACGCCGGGACCCGCTGGAAACCGGACGCCCTGACATTAAAAAACGGGAGGTGCCTGGGTGGAAACCCTCTCCCTGAGCTTTCAGGCGGTGCTGCCGCTGATGCTGATGCTGGCGGCAGGCTTTTTTCTGCGCCGGCGGGGCGTGCTGGGCGCGGGCTTCGCGGAGGCGTCCACGCCGGCGGTATATACG
>JAAZAQ010000126.1 GCA_012514225.1 Clostridiales bacterium
CGGCACGGGCCGGGCAGGGCTGCCTGCTGCAGGAGGCAGCCCCGTCCGGGCGCAATCCCTCCCGCCTGTTCATCGTTTCCAATTTGGGCAGCCAGGGGGCGCAGGATTTGCAGGTGCTGCAGGCGGTTGAATCCTTCGCCCGGCAGCTGGATGAAAAGGAAGGCCTGCTGCGGGAGAAAGCCGTCAACCAGACCCGGCATTCCGCGGCTTTGGACCAGGTATGGCGCGCCTACGGCGCCCTGCGCCATGCCCGCCGCCTGCCTGCCGGCGATTATTTGAGCCTTTGGAGCAGCCTGCGCCTGGGCGCCGCGGCGGGCGCCCTGCCCCTGTCCCTGAAGGAGGCGGACGCGATGCTCCGCCTGGCCGGAGACGGCGCCTTCCGGGAGGAAGGCGCGGACCCCAAAACCATCCCATTCCGGCGCGCCGACGCGGTCCGCCGCATCTTATCAGGAGGAAACCATGCCGATTTTCGGGAAATTTGACCCCAAAGCCAAACAAGTGCTGGATTTTGCCCAGCAATCCGCCCTCAACCTCCGCCACCGTTTCTGGGGCACGGAGCACCTGCTGCTGGGCTTATTGGCCCACGCGTCCGACGACCTGTCGGGACTGCCGGAGAACGTGACCGTGGAATCGGTCCAGGAGGCGGTCCGTCAGCTGTCGTCGCCCAGCCAGCTGCCCCCCAAGGTGCTGGAGCTGACCCCCCGGATGAAACGGGTGCTCGACAACGCCCTCGCGGGCGCCAGCCGCAGCCAGCAGCTGCCGGTCCGGCCGGTGATGCTCTGGAACAGCCTGCTGGCTGAGCAGGACGCCGTGGCTGTCCGCATCCTGACCGTCTTCGGCTGCGACCTGGACGCCCTGCGCCGGGAGGCGGCCGCGGGGCTTGAAAACCTCTCCGACGAAGCGGCGGAGCAAAAGAAAAGCACCCTGGAAAAGAACAGCCGCGACCTGACGGCGCTGGCTCGCCAGGGCAAGCTGGACCCGGTCATCGGGCGGGAGAAGGAAATCGAGCGCATGGCGCAAATCCTGTCCCGCCGCACCAAGAACAACCCGGTGCTCATCGGCGCGCCCGGCGTCGGCAAAAGCGCCGTGGCGGAAGGGCTGGCGCAGCGCATCGTGCAGGGGGAGGTTCCCGACACCCTGCTCAACAAGCGCCTGCTCTCCCTGGACATCGGCAGCCTCATCGCGGGCACCAAGTACCGGGGCGAGTTCGAGGAGCGCATGAAGGACGTCGTCAACGAAATCCAACTCGACCCCTCCATCATCCTCTTCATCGACGAGCTGCAGAATATCATGGGCGCCGGCAAGGCCGAGGGCTCCATCGACGCGGCCGGCATCCTCAAGCCCGCCCTCGCACGGGGGGAGCTCCAGTGCATCGGGGCCACCACGCTGGAGGACTACCGCAAGCATATCGAGAAGGACGCCGCGCTCTCCCGGCGCTTCCAGCCGGTCATGGTGGACGAGCCGGACAGCGAGCGGAGCCTGGATATTTTGAGGGGGCTGCGGCCGCATTACGAGGCGCACCACCATGTCAGGCTGACCGACGAGGCGCTGGCCTCCGCCGTGGAGCTCTCCGCCCGCTACATCTCGGACCGCTTCCTGCCGGACAAGGCCGTGGACGTCATGGACGAGGCGGCCTCCCGCGTCCGCCTGCGCGCCTTCGCGATGCCCGGCGGCATCCGTGAGAGCGAGCGTAGCCTGGAGCGCATCATCGCCGACAAGCGCCTGGCCATCAACCAGCAGGACTACGAGAAAGCCGCCGACCTGCGCGACCGGGAGCGCAAGGTGCGCGAGGAAATCAGCCGCAAGCGCCGCGAATGGGACGACGAGCGCATGAGCCACCAGCCGGAGGTCACCCAGGACGACGTTGCCGACGTGGTCGCCGGCTGGACCGGCATCCCGGTGCAGCGCATGACCATGATCGAAAGCGCACGGCTGATGAAACTGGAAGAGACGCTTCACCGCCGCGTCATCGGCCAGGACGAGGCCGTCGTCGCGGTCAGCCGCGCCATCCGGCGCGCCCGCGCGGGCCTGCAGGACCCCAAACGCCCCATCGGCTCCTTCATCTTCCTGGGCCCCACAGGGGTGGGCAAGACGGAGTTGTGCCGAGCGCTGGGCGAGGCGATGTTCGGCGACGAGGACGCCGTCATCCGCCTGGACATGAGCGAATACATGGAAAAGCACACGGTGTCGCGCATGGTCGGCTCCCCGCCGGGCTACGTGGGCTACGAGGAGGGCGGCCAGCTGACGGAAGCCGTCCGGCGCAAGCCCTACTCCGTTGTGCTCTTTGACGAAATCGAGAAGGCCCATCCCGACGTGTTCAACATGCTGCTGCAGATTCTGGAGGACGGGCGGCTGACGGACAACGTGGGGCGCGTGACCAGCTTCAAGAACAGCATCATCGTCATGACCTCCAACGCCGGCGCGACCCAGCTGGCCTCCGGTCGTTCCCTGGGCTTCGGCGGCGCGGCCGGCCAGGCGCAGATGGACTACGAGGAGATGAAGACGCGGGTGCTGGACGAAATCAAGCGCACCTTCCGGCCCGAGTTTTTGAACCGCGTTGACGAAATCATGGTCTTCCACCCGCTCAGCGACGCGCAGATTACGGACATCGCCCGGCTCATGCTTGACCAGATCATCAGGCGGATGAAGGAAAAGGACATCGAGCTGGCCTTCGAGCCCGAAGCCGTCCTCCTCCTTGCGAAGAGCGGGTTCGACCCGCAGTACGGCGCCCGGCCGCTGCGCAGGGCCATCCAGAAGATGGTGGAGGACGCGCTGAGCGAGCAGATTATCTCCGGCGGCATCAAGGAAGGCGACCGCGTGGACATGCGCGCGGAGGACGGCAAACTGGCCTTCAGCGTCGCCCCGCGCGCAACGGAGCCCAAAGAGGAAGAGCTGGCTGACCAGACGGTCGGCTGAGGCCCTTGACCCAACCGTTCCCAGCGCCGGCGTCAGCCGGCGCCTTTTCATATGAGGCGGGTTTTCGCCTTGACCGCGCAAGGATGCAAACCCTATAATGGCGCGGTACGAGAAGGGGGATGGAACCATGCCGGAGAAGAGCACCTACTACGTGACGACGCCCATCTACTACCCCAGCGGGCGCATGCATATCGGGAACACCTACACCACCGTCGCGGCGGACGCGATGGCGCGGTTCAAGCGGCTGACCGGGCACCCGACCTTTTTTCTGACCGGGACCGACGAGCATGGACAGAAAATCGAACGCCGCGCCCAACAGGCCGGCCTGGCGCCGCAGGCCTTCGTGGATGGCATCGTGGAGGACACCAAGGCGCTATGGAAGCTGCTGGACATCCGCTACGACGACTTCATCCGCACCACCGACCCCCGGCACGTTTCCGCGGTGCAGAAGATTTTCAGGCGCCTTTTTGAGCAGGGGGACATCTACAAAAGCGCCTACGAGGGCCAATACTGCACGGACTGCGAGGCCTTCTGGACCGAGGGCCAGCTGAAGGACGGCGCGCTCTGCCCCGACTGCGGCCGGCCGACGGAAAAAGTCCGCGAGGAAAGCTACTTCTTCCGGATGAGCAAGTACCAGGACTGGCTCATCCAGTACATCCAAGATCATCCGGACTTCATCCAGCCGCCCTCCCGCGCCAACGAGATGCTCAACAATTTCCTGCGCCCCGGGCTGCAGGACCTGTCCGTCAGCCGCACCACCTTCAAGTGGGGCGTCCCGGTGGATTTCGACC
>JAAZAQ010000127.1 GCA_012514225.1 Clostridiales bacterium
CCACGCGCGTATCGATGAGGCGCATGTAGACGGAATCGGTCAGCCCGGCGGTCAGGCCGATCTGCGTAATCAGGGGGAACTCGTTCTGGATGTCGAAGGCCGACAGGGAAAAGCACGGCAGCATCCGCCCCTCCGGCGAGAGGTACAGCACGTTCCGGGCGTGCCCGCATACGGTGCGGCGGCCCTCGCGGCCCGCCTCCTCATGCACGGAGGGGATGAACCATTCCCCGCTGCCTTTCTCGCAGTAGAAAAAGCCGCCCAGCATCAGGGAGAGCGGCATCCCGTCCTCAAAGAACTTCGGGATATAGTCCAGGTAGACGTCGTACAGCTCCGCCATCCCCAGGGAGTAGTCCCTGTCATAGGCGGCCCAGAGGTCGGATTGGGATACGGGGTTTGTTTTCAGGCTTGCGCAATGGTGCGCCGCCAGGGTCCTTACGCTTTGCCGCAGCAGGTGCTTGTTTCCCTGGTGCAGGCACATTTCGGCGCCGGTCGGGAACCCCATTTCGTGGCACAGGTCAAAGGCCTCGAGCGCGACCCTGCCGGCCTCCGGGATGCCGCGCAGCCAGTCGTGCCAGCCTTCGTCCCCGTCGTAGCTCAGGTTGAACCCCGGATGGATGCCCCGCTGGTCCAGCGCCTGGAGCAGCTCCCGGGTGACCAGCTTTCCGTTTGAGTAAATCTGGACAATATGGATGCGCCGCTCCAGCAGCGCGTCGACTAGCGCCATGAAATCCTTGCGCACCAGCGGCTCGCCGCCGGTCAGGGAAACCTCCTGCACGCCGGCCTGGGCAATCTGCTCCACGATGCCCATCATCGTCCCGTGGTCCAGCTCTCCCAGCTTCGCCTCGGGGGCAGACATGTAGCAATGCTTGCACCGGTAGTTGCACCGGCCCGTGACGGACCAGTGGACCGTGCGGATAAAGCGGTTGCCGTATTTGACGTACTTCTGGTCCTCCAGCAGGGCGCCCGGTTTTTCGCTGGCGACCACGGCGCCTTCCCTGGCCAGGTTCCCGATCGCTTCCCGGGTCGCCCGCGGGATGATGGGCAGGTCGCAGTCAATCCTGCCGTCGCATAGCGAGACGATCTCGAACGACGCGGCGTTGAGGAAGAACACCTCGTTTTTCGGCCGCCTGACCAGCGCGTAGGGCAATTTGTCCCACCCGCGCAAGACCAGGTCCTCCCGCAGCGTATAGTACATCGCTTGCTCCCATCCCCTTGCGCCCTTCGGCAGAAGAGCGGCATTTCCAATCGCGCGCGCCGGCTGCCGGCGCGAAGCCTTCAAAGGCCCCGGCGGGGGCGCGTCCCGGGGGTTCCCCCTCAGCGGTTGTCGCCCATGCCGACGGCGTAGCACATGCAGCGGGACTTGTCCTGCTTGTTGTACCCGAACCCCAGCACCACGCAGGCGCAGGCCTTGACGTCCGGCCCCGGCGTGCCGCCGCCGCCCTCGATGCAATAGCACTCCCCGCCGCCGGAGACGGCGCTCATCTCGTCCTCGTCCATCTCGACGTTTGTCCTGACCTTGAGGTCCTCCGGGGACAGCTCGAATCCGTTGGCCTTCGCGTAGCGGGCGACCGCGTCCGGGTCCTTGAGCTCCTTGACCTCGCCGGCCTTTTCCGGGTGCTGCGATACCCATTCCAGGAATTGCTTGGCGTTCTCCTTCATGTGCCTACCTCCTGCCGTCGATGCGCGGCCGTTTCAATACGATGCCCGGGGGGCGGACGAGCCTGCCCGCGCCTTTGTCAGTAATTGTCGCCGGTGCCGATGTTGAAGCAGAAGCAGCGGCGCTGGTCTTTGCTGTTGAACCCCAAGCCCAGGCCGATGCAGGCGCAGGTTTTTACGTCCGGCCCCGGGGTTCCCCCGCCGCCGGCAACACATACGCATTGCCCGCCGCCGGCGACGGACGCCAGCTCGTCCTCGTTGATTTCGCCCTTCGCAGGCTCGAAATCGGCCGGGGTCAGCTTCAGCCCCTGTTCCTTCGCCATCAGGATAAGCTCCGGGATGCCGGAAACCTTGCTCAGCCGCTCCCTGCCGGCCTCGTCCTTCGAGACCTCCTGAATGAAATCCATCGCCTTCTTGGTCATCTGTTTCCCTCCCTCATCCGTCCCAAACGTTCAAATTGACGCCGTGTCGCCCAGCCGGCCCGCGCCGGGGAAAGGAAGCCTCTCGCCGCCCTGCCCCTTCTTCGGGGTTGCCTCCGGGTGCGGCCGGGTTTCCGACAGGATTCCGCGCAGCTTTTTCAAGGCTGTGGACTGGATAAAACCCTCGTTGGAATAGCTGATGCCCATCCGCTGCGCGACCTCGCCGGGGCTCATGCCCAGGTAGTAGCGCATCACGATGACGTCGCGCTCCCGGTCGGACAGCGTCCCCAGCGCGTCGTTCAGGGCGCCCAGCATCTCGTGCCGCTGCGCCGCCTCCTCCGGCGATTCCCCCTCGTCCTGAAGGCCGGGCATCTCCCCGATGTCCTCGCAGGGATGGATCCTCCTGAAGTAATCCCGCACGGCGTTGCGGGTTATCGCGTAAATCCAGGACGACAGGCTGGCCTTCCCGCTGTCGTAGCGGCCCAGCGCCGTTTCGATTTTCAGGAAAACGCCGGACACCACGTCCTGCGCGTCGTGGAAGTTGCCGACCCGGGCATGCACATACCGGCTGACCCTGTCCCGGAACTCGACGTAAATGGCTTCAAAGGCGCTGGTGTCATCCATGCCCTTCATCCTTCTTTCCCATTGGGAAGGGTTCGCCGGCGGCGTTGAGCTCCAACTGCTCCTCGGCCAGTTGCGCGTCCGGGGGCTCGCCCCACCGCCGCTGGGTTTCCAGGATCAGGGCCGCCAGGGCTTCTTCCTGCGCAAAACGCTGATAATCAAACAGACCCATCAGCTTGCTTTCAAAATCCTTCATGTCGCGACCTGCTCCCTCAATTCCTGATGCCGGAGAAGCTTGGCCCAACCGCCGGCCTCTCGTCCCTTGATACGCGCGGGCGCCGGATTTATTAGGCCGGGCGTCCCTCCTGTTCCTCCGGCTCGAGCTGCTGCCGTTTCACCAGTTGCGCGAAGGAGCCCCTGCGCGCCATCAGCTCGTCGTAGCTGCCGTCCTCCAGGATGGCGCCGTCCTCCAGCAGGATGATGCGGCCGCATTGCCGGATGGTGGAAAGCCGGTGCGCGACGACGATACGGGTGCACTTGAGGCGGTCCAGGGATTGGGTCACCTGTTTCTGGGTCAGGTTGTCCAGCGCGCTGGTCGCCTCGTCCAGCATCAGGACGCGCGGCTTGCGGGCGATGGCCCGCGCAATCATCAGGCGCTGGCGCTGACCGCCGGACACGCCGCCCGCGCCTTCCGAAATCAGGGTGTGCATCCCCATGGGCATCCTGCGGATATCCTCCGCGATGCCCGCGATTTCCGCGGCCTCCCACGCTTCCTCGAGCGTGAGGCCGGGGGAGGAGATGGCGATGTTGGAGAAGATGTCGCCCTGGAACAGCTTCCCGTTCTGCGTGACCACGCCGATCTGCCGCCTCAGGGAGCGCGGCTCGAGGCGCGACACGTCCATGCCGTCAAAGGACACGCTGCCCGCCTGGGGGGCCTCGAAGCCCAGCAACAGGCGCAGCAGCGTGGATTTCCCGCAGCCGGTCTTGCCCACGACGGCCACGTACTGGCCGGGCAGGATTTTCAGCGACAGGTCCCGGATGACGGGCGGCGACTGCTCGCTGTAGCGGAAGGACACATGGTCCAGCTCAATCCCGCCGGTGAGACGCTCCACGTTGGCGCGCCCGGCGGTGCTCTCGGGCACGGAGCTGAGGATGGGCTCCACCATCTGCATCATCGGCTTGACGCTGGCCACGCGCACCGCGATGCCGGACAGGGCGGAAAAGGCGGCGGTCACCATGCCGAAGGAGACGCTGAAGGCCATATACTCCGCCGGGCTGACCCCGCTTTTCACGGCGCCGAAGTACATCGCCGCCGTCCCCACAAGCGCGATGGCCTCGGGGATGGCGGCGCTGAAGCGGATGAGCGGGGCCGGCTGGTACATCATCCGCGCGCCCGCGGCGTATTGCTCCGCCCACTTGGAAAAGGCCCGCTTTTCCGCGCCGGCAAGCTTGATTTTCTGGATGCCGTTGATGAAATCGAATACCGTGCCGCTTTGCTTCGCCGCGTTTTCCATCCGCGCCCGCGCGTGGCGGACCTGCATCAGGGACGTCGCGACGGACACCAGCAGCGTGAGGAGCGCCACCGCGAAGGCGGGCAGCACCAGCGCCGGGGCGAAGGAAAAGATCTGGCCGACATAGGCCAGGGAAAACAGGCTGCTCAGCCCCGTCGACAGCGCGGCGTCCACCAGCAGGCTGCAAAGGCCGCTGACCCAGCGGACCCTGCTGGACAGCTCGCCGGCGCTGAAACCCTTGAAGAAGTTCGCCGGAAGCGACAGCACGCGCATCATGGTGGCCGACTGGACCATCAGGTCCAGCCGGGCTTCCAGCTGGGACAGCAGCAGCGTCTTCGCGGAAACCATCATCAGCGTCGCCACGGACGCGCTGAGGATGAGGGCGGCGACCGGCAGCAGCAGCCCCTGCCGCCCGGAGGCCGCGACCGGGCCGAACAGGAGGAGGTTGAGCCGGGGCATCAGCAGGCCCACGGCGGTCACCAGCGCGGACACGCCCGCGACCATCGCGATGTCCATGGGGTGCAGCGCCCGGGCGATGAAGCGCAGCAAATCGCGCAGGCCGAGCTTCTTTTGCGGGAAGGGGCGGTAAAAGCACAGCGCGTCCCGGGAGAGCCCCGCCGCGGTTTTCGCGTTCACCCGCACGGTCTTCCCGCTGTCCGGGTCCCGGTAGGCGTAGCCGGCGGTGCGCCGCGGGAGGAGGGCGACGATTTTGCCCTCCCGGGTCTGCCCCAGCATCGCGCCGATGGCGTCGCGGTACCAGGCGCCTTCCAGCGTGACGGCGCGGCGCATCAGCCCGGACAGGCGCGCGGCGTAATCCAGCTTCTCCGGCGCGCTTTTCAGGTGCTCCGGAAAATCCAGGGAAGCGACGCCGTAATAGCCCAGGATTTGCCGCACCGCGTCCCCGGCGTCCATGCCCGCGCCGCTTCCCGCGCTTCCGCCGCGGACGGCCTGCGCAATCCTGGCGAAGGAGTCCGAAAACCGCGCCTCGTCCGACGCGAGCCGCTGGCGGATTTGCTCCTCAAACCATCCCATGCGCCGCCCCCCTACTCGTTGGAGACCAGGCTCCGGTACAGCCCGTCCTGCGCAAACAGCTGGTCGTGGGTGCCGCGCTGGGCGACCCTCCCCTGGTCCAGCACGATGATTTCGTCGCAGTCGCGGATGGTGCTCAGCCGGTGCGCGACCACCACGCAGGTCACCCCGCGGGCCTTGATGGCGCGCATCACGCCGTATTCCGTCTGCGCGTCCAGGGCGCTGGTGGCTTCGTCCATGATCAGCACGGTGGGGTCCTGCGCCAGCACGCGGGCGATATCGATGCGCTGGCCCTGGCCGCCGGACAGGTCGCGGCCGCCGGAGAGGATGCGCCCCTGGTAGCCGCCCGGGCGCTTCACGATGTCCTCGTGCACCTGCGCGTCCCGGGCGGCCAGCACCATCTCGAAATCCTCGACGGACGCGTCCCACATCCTGATGTTGTCGGAAATGCTGTCCTCGAACAGGATGACGTCCTGGTCCACGACGGCCACGGAGCCGGTGAACACCTCGCGCGGAATTTGGCCGATGGGCCTGCCGTCGAACAGCACCTCGCCTTTCCAGGGCTGGTACAGCCCGGCCAGCAGCTTCGCGAGGGTGGACTTCCCGCAGCCGGACAGCCCGACCAGGGCGACGCGCCCGCCCGGCTGAAGATGCAGGTCGAAGTCCCGGATGAGGGGCTCCCCCTGCGGGGAGTAGCCGAAGGTGACCCCGCGCATCTCCACCTCGCCCAGCAGCTTGTCGCAGCGTTCGGGCCCCCCGCTTCCGCCGGGCGGATAGGTCACGTCCGGCGGGCAGGCCATCACGTCGTCGATGCGCTCCATGTCGTTGCGCATTTCCTGCAGGCTTTGCCCGGCGGACACCAGGTTGGCGGCCGGGGTTGAAAAGGCGCCCATGAAGCCCTGGAAGGCCATGACCATGCCCACGGTGAAGTGCCCCGACATGGTCAGGGACACGCCCAGCACCAGGACGGCGGCGTCCGCCAGCGCGGAAATCAGCGCCGGCAGGCTGCCCAGGTACTGGTTGAGCCGGGCGTACCGTTTCCGCTGCCGGTTGACGCTGGCCTGGTAGCCGGCCCATTTCTCAAAGTAGCCGTCCTCGGCGCCGCAGGCCTTGATGGTTTCGATCATCCCGATGCCGGCCACGGTGGCGCCTTCCAGCTTGCCCTCGTCCCGCATCTGCACGCGCATGATGTTGACGCGCTTTCTGGAAATCAGCTGGGCGGCCAGGATTTTCAGCAGGGTGGCGCCCACGCCGATGAGGGCCAGCGGCAGGCTGTAGCGCACCATGACGGCCAGGTAAAACACCAGCATCGCGAAATCCAGCAGCAGCGGCGCCAGCTGCTTGACCAGGGCGGAGGCGACGCCTTCGTTGGAGGACTGGCGCGCGGCGATGTCCCCCGCCATGCGCTGGGAGAAAAAGGAGACCGGCAAGCGCAGGATGTGCCACATGAAGGAGGTGTTCGCGACGGCGGCCAGCTTGCCCTCGACCCGCAGCATCCCCGATTCCTGCGCGAAGGAGACCAGGGTTTTCAGCACGATGAGCAGCGCGAAGGCCAGGAAAAACGGCCGCATCCAGCCCGGGTCGCGGCCGGTGAGGAGGCGGTCCATGAAAACGCGGGAAAAGGCCGGGAACAGCAGACCCATCATCGCGGCGATCAGGCTGGTCAGCGTGACGAAGAGCAGGGCCGCGCCCGCCCCGCGCAGTCGCCTGCGCGCGAAGGCCAGTACGCTCTTGGGCCGCCCGCCGGGCTGAAAGCTTTCCGCGGCGTCGAACATCAGGCATACGCCCGTGAAGCTGCGGTCGAACTCCTCGGCCGGGACCTGCACGCTGCCGCGCGCCGGGTCGTTGATAAGCGCGCGGTTCCCCTTGAACCCGCGGAGCACCACGAAGTGGTTGAAGTTCCAGTGCAGGATGCAGGGGTAGGTGGCGTTGCGCCTGAGCTCCTCCGGCTCGTAGCGGTAGCCCTTCGCGGAAAGGCCGTAGCTGCGCGCGGCGCGCATCATGCTGCGCGCGTTGGAGCCGTCCCGGGAAACGCCGCAGTCCGCGCGCACCTTTTCAAGGGGGAGGAACAGCCCGTAATGCGCGGCGACCATGGCCAGGCAGGCCGCGCCGCATTCCAGCGCCTCCATCTGCATGACGACGGGCACCTTCGCGGCGCCGGACCTGCGCGGCCGCTTCGCCGCCCCCGCGCTACTCATCGCCGGCCTGCCCGTCCAGCAGGAAGGAGATGGGCCGGATGCTCTGGGTGGTGATGACCACCTCGTGCATGCCGTCGGGCACGCCGGGCGCGCTGACGGTGACCGGGTAGTTCCAGGCCTTGGGGTCCAGCTTGAACACCACGTAGTCCTCCGCGTGCGCCTCGTCCACCTCCCCGGAGGACAGGGGGATGAGCGAAATCGCGGTGACCTTGCCTTCGCTTTCCCCGACGCGCGCCGGCATCCCCGGCTTGATGCGCGTGACGTCGCTGACGTAGCAGACGGCCTCCCCGCCCCTGGCCAGGCCCGCCGCGGTCACGGTGGAGGGAATCGTGCCGAACATGCCGAAGAGCAGGAACCCCGCCACCAGCAGGGCGGCGGCGGACAGAATCACCCAGACGCCCGGGCGCGCGACGCTGAGGTAATCGTTGAGCTCCTCGGGCGAGGAAATCCGTTCCATGCTCGATTTCCGGAAAATCTGGCTTTCCATGTTCTCACGCCTCCCCCCGGCTTGTACCGTGCTGTCGGCGGCTTTGGCCGCCCGGCCGCAGCCTGACCCGGATTTCCAGACGGTTCCGGCCCTCCGCCCGCTCGTAAGTTGCCTCGTCCGCCAGCCTGCGCGCCAGCAGGACGCCCAGGCCGCCCTCCGGCCTTTCCGCCGCCGGGGCGTCCGTATCCGGCAGCGGCATCGACAGCGGGTCGAAGGGCACGCCCGCGTCGGCGAACCGCATCACCGCCGTGTCCCCCTCGGCGTCGCAGGCGACCTCCACCCTGTCTTCGCCCCTCAGCCCGCCGTGCAGGCAGACGTTCACGAACACCTCCTCGGCGATGAGGAGCAGGCGGCCCAGCGCTCCCTGCCCGGCGTGAAACGGCGCGAGCGCCTTTTCGATAAATTCCTGCAGCGCGGGCAGTTCCACGGGCTGGGCCTTCAGGCGTATGAGGGGCGGCGACGCCTTGCTTTCCAGGATGTCCAGCCCCAGCAGGGTGATGTCGTCCGCCTGGCCCCGGCCTTCCGAAAAGGCCTGCGCCGCGCCCAGCGCGAGCCGGATGCATTCCGCGGCAGGCGCGCCGGCCGCCTCCTCGCCGTTGAGCAGGCGCAGGAGGCGGGAGAGGGAAAACAGGTCTCCCTTTGGCCCGCGCGCTTCCGTCACGCCGTCCGTGTACAGCAGCAGCCGGTCGCCCGCGTACAGCCGGAGGTTCCGCGCGGTATACGGCGTTTCCGGCATCGCGCCCAGCACCAGGTCGGGGCGCCCGGTCAGGCTGTGGAAGGGCCTGCCCGCGCGGGAGAGCAGGGGCGGGTTGTGCCCCGCGACGACGTACTCCAGAAACCCCGTTCCCTCAAAATCCCACAGGCCGACAAAGGCCGTCACGAACATCCCGGCGTCGTTGTTCCTGCACAGTTCCGCGTTGGTCTTGGCCACGGCGTCCCCCAGCGTCAGCCCCAGCGCCAGGTCCCCCCGCAATTGGGTCATCGCGTTCATCATGTACAGGGCGCCCGGAATCCCCTTGCCGGACACGTCCGCGATTGCGAAGGCCAGTTTCCGCGCGCCGGCTTCGCCCGCCAGGAAGAAATCGTAAAAGTCGCCGCCCACTTCCCGGGAAGGCGCGATGAGCGCGTCCAGCCGGAACTGCCCGAAGCCCGAGAGAACCGGGTCGGGCAGCCGGGGCAGGCTGGCCTGCTGGATGGCGCCGGCGAAGGCCAGTTCGGCTTCCATGCGCGCCGCGGTCTCGGCGTTTGCCTGCCGCAGCGCGGCGACCGTCGCGTTGATGCCGTCCGACAGGGAGCGGAACTCGTCGTTGTGCCGCACCTCCGCCCGCGCCTCCAGATCCCCGGACGTGATGCGCGAAAGGGAGCGGTTGACCTCCGCGATGCCCCGGATGACCTCCCGGTCGACCAGGCGGGAAACCAGCCGGAACAGCAGGAGGAACAGCAGGAGGAAGACCAGGGCGAGGATGAGGAGCGTCTGGTTGCGCCCGGCGTACACTTCGCCAA
>JAAZAQ010000128.1 GCA_012514225.1 Clostridiales bacterium
GCGACGCCCATATACCTACTCCGTCGAGGAAACGATGGTGGGGCAGACGGCGGTCATCGGCGGGCGTGCCGGGGACTACCTGGCGGTCAACCACGGGCGGTACGTCTCCAATACCTTTGACCCGCCGGGGAGAACCGTGTACGCACGCAAGGTTTGGAACGGCGGGGACGCTTCGGGGCATACGGCGCCGTCGCTGCTGCTGCTGCGGAACGGAGCGCCGCTGAGCGAGGCGGACATGGCGGGCGTACGGGTCGTCGTCGCGCCTGCACAGGGAACCAGCGATGTGTTCGACTATGCCTACAGCGGCCTTCCCGCGACTGATGCGCGCGGCGCCCGGTACACATATTCTATCCGGGAAGCCGACGTGCCGGCAGGGTATACCGCATCGGACGTGAACGGCAGCGGCATCCAGCCGGACCCGCTTGTGATTGTCAACAGCTATTTAAACCCTGCGGAGCTGACCGTACCCGCCACCACGCAACTCATCGGCGCCGACTTGCAAGCCGGGCAATTTACCTTCCAGCTGCTGGACAACGAATGGAACGAAGTGGCTCTGGTTCAAAACAACGCGGACGGCATCATTTCCTTCCCCAGCGAAATCGTCAGCCGGGGCGGCCGGTCCGTGTACCTGATGCGGCAAATGACCAGGACGGGCGACGGAATCGAGTATGATACCGCGGTGTACGCGGTCATCGTGGAATCGGTGCTGGACAGCGAAAACAATTACGTCCTCCAGGTTTCCTACAAGAAGGACGGCGCCGCCTACAGCGGCACGCCGCTTTTCGTCAACCGGCTCGCGCTCTTGCCGCCCGGGCCCACGCCCACCCCGCCCAGCTATGACGCGATTACTGTTTCCCTGTCGGCGCAGAAGGAATTGCATGGCGGCCCGCTGGCGGAAGGGCAATTCAAGTTCGTGCTGAAAGACGCCGCCGGCAATCCTGTGAGCGAAGTCGCCAACCAGGCGGATGGCACGGTGCGCTTCGACCCGCGCCGGTTCAGCCGCGAGGGGGTGTACCTCTATCATCTGTCCGAGGTGCAGGACGGCCAGACCGGGGTGAGTTATGACGGCAACACCTACGTAGCCCGCGTCAGCGTCACCGACCGCGGCGGCGGCTCGCTCACAGCCAGCGTAAGGTACCTGAAGAACGGCGAAGCTTACGCCGGAACGCCGTTGTTTGTCAACCAGTACGGCACGCCGGAAACAGGCGACCGCGCGCTGGAGCTGCCTGTCCTGCTGCTGCTGGCTTCACTTGCCCTGGGCTTGGCGGGGGTCTCAATCAAGAAACGCGCCGGCAGAAAGAAGACTCCCTGAGCGCCGCTGCAGGGGATTTCGTCAATGAACAGAAGCGGAAGGCAGGCAGCGATACCGGCGCGATGTGAGAATGCGCCGGGAATTGCGATTTGCATACGGAGAAAAAACGATTCCCTGGCATGCAGACAGCAAGATATCAAAATGAAGGGATAGGTAAATCCCTGCCATACCCGCCGTTCAGGCCGGACGCGCCAGAACCCCCCCCCAGATATCGCAAGCATCCCGTCAAAAAGGCCTGCCGCGAATCCCGGCAGGCTGGGTTTTAATCAAACACCTGGGTTGGCTTGTCACCTTACGACAATCTGGTCTTTCCCGCTCTTCTTCGCAACATACAGCGCGTCGTCCGCCGCCTGGAACAAGTCGGACAGCTCCGTCATCTCCGGCTTCAATTCCGCCAGCCCGCAGCTGGCGGTCACCTTCTCGCCCCCGGTCTCCATCAGCTGGGTCGAGCGCAGCGACTCGAGCAGTTTTTCACACGCCGCCCTCGCGCCGGACAGTTCAAACCCTTCGAAGAGAAGAACGATTTCCTCGCCCCCGTACCGAAACGCGTAGACATGGTGCGGAACAATCCCGCGAATCATATCCGCGATGATCTGCAGGGTTCTGTCTCCCGCGGCATGGCCGTGGGTATCGTTGATCTGCTTGAAGTCGTCGATGTCGATTTCGGCCAGGAACAAGGGCGACTTGTTCGCCTTGCACTGCTCGAAAATTGTCGGTGCGAAATTGACGTACGCCCTGCGGTTGTAAAGATTGGTCAGCGAGTCGAGCATCAGCTGGGTTTCCAGAATCAGCTTCTGGACCCTGACGGAGATTCCTTCCTCCCCGAACATGATCAGGACGTGCGACAGCAGGTACGAAACCACAAGCAGCCCCAGGGAAGCCCAGGATTCCGCAAGCAGCCAGAAGCCATAATCCCGCGTCGTAATCCGGCTGACGGCCGCGCTGGACAACACGAGCAGGACAAGGGCGAGGATAAAGGTGTTCCGGGTCAGGGCGGTGTTCGAGTAGACCGTCGAGACCAGCACGGGAATGATGTAGCACGCCAGGATGGCCGCCGTCGTGTTGTGCAGCAGGCAGAGCAACAGGCTGAAGAACAGCAGCAGCAGGACGGACACGGATTCGCCAAGCCGGACGGAGAACCGGTTAGAGCGGATAATCCTGTCCGCGACAAAGGTCCCCAGCAGCATCGCCAGCGTCGCCAACACAACGTAGTTCAACCAGAAATGCCTGTGGGAAATCAGCTGTGTCCGGGAGAACAGGATGTACCACAGGGCGATCATGAAGAATAGATTGAACACGCCCGCGAAGTAACAACTGCGGACGATGAAGAGGCTCCATCGCCTGGATTTGACTGCGGATTCGCTTCTGACCGTTTGAATCCCGGGAATCTGGGTCATTTTTTCACCTGACAAGAAAGTACCGCCAAAGTCCTGACGGCAAAATCCTTAATCATTCAGTTCCAGATTTCGCGCTTCTCAAGCACAATTTCATTGTACCATACATTCGGGCATTCGTACGAAATCCTTGCGCCCGGTCCACAGTGCTCTTTTTGTATTGTTTTCAACCCTTATTTGTCAATAAGCATTCTCATCCGGTATCAAGGCGTAAATCCGCGACCGCCGCATCGGCGCAGCGCCGCGCACGATTTCCAGGCCGCCGTCAGCCTCCCCTCTCTTCATCCCAGATGTTTGGCGCAAATACATCGGGGTATGCTTTGTGCCGCAAACTGTCGTCGTCCTTTGTGACCCGCTAAGAAAGGAGTGGTGAGATGGCAAGGAAAACCGACAGCCAAAGCGAGTGGGGCTGCCAGACAGACGATCTGTACCTGATCCACGCCCTGCTGCGCAATTATCTGGGGCATGCCGAAGAGATGGTTGAACGCACCTCTCCCCAGGATGCCGACAGGGTTCTCCTGGTGACCGAACACCTGAAGGAAGCTTTCAGCACGCTGCACAGTCACCACGCCAACGAGGACCAATGCTACTGGGACCTCATCCGGCTCCGCGCGCCGGAAGCACGCGGGGACGTGGACCGGATGGTGCGGCACCATGAGGAAATCGCGCAAAGGATTGAAGAAATTAGCGGCACGCTCGAAACCTGGAGGGCGGAGCCCGCCCGCAAGGAGCCTCTGCTGCTTGCGCTGCGGGAATTCAAGGACCTGGTGTTCCGCCACCTGGAGGATGAGGAGACGACCGTGAAGCCGGTCGCCGCCCGCGTGCTGACGCAGAAGGAATGGAACAAACCCAGGACCTCCCTCAAGGAGCTGAAACTCAACCGCATCCTGTACCAGATCGGCTATATGCTCAAATGCGCGCCGACGGAAGCGCTGAGAAACGAGTTCTGGGAAGCCATGCCGGCGCCTGTGCGGCTGCTCTACAGGCGTTTCGGCCAGAAGAAGTTTGAAAGCGAGTGGGAAGAATTGTACGGCAAGGCGTAGACCGAAAGGCGTAGCCAATTCAACGCAACCCGGGGGCATTCGCCGACTGCCCAATTCATCCCGGCCGCATGGGTTGTATCTGGCAGTATTGACTCTCCCTCAGCTGCCCTGCCCCTCAATCCTCAGCAGCCCCTTCACCTGCGCCACCGCCGGGTCCAAGGCGCCCAGCGCGGCCTTGACATCCTTCTCCCGCGCCTGGTGGGTGAGAATCACGATGGGCACGCGCTCGTTGCCCTCAGTGTGGCGCTGGACCACCGCCTCGATGCTGACCCGGTGTTCCCCCAGGCGGGTGGCGATGTGCCCCAAAACGCCCGGCTGGTTGAGCGCCTCAAAGCGCAGGTAGAAGGCACAGCGCCAGTTGTCTTCCAGGCGCAGGTTGGGCGGCAGGTCCGCCCGGTGCTCGAAGCCGGGGATGCTGTGGCGGGTTTGCCGTGCGGCGAAGAGCAGGTCGCCCACCACGGCACCGGCCGTCGGGGCGCTTCCCGCCCCGCGGCCATAGAGCATCATATCCCCGGAGGCATTCCCGTGCAGGAAGACCGCGTTGAAGGCGCCGTGCACGCTGGCCAGGGGATGCTTGGAAGGAACCAGTGTGGGATGCACCCGCACGTCCACATCGGCTCCCTCCCGCTTGGCGATTGCCAGCAGTTTCAGCGTGTATCCCAAATCCTTGGCGAAGGCTACGTCCAGCGCCGCCACCTGGCCGATGCCCTCCCGGTGGACGGCCTCGTACGGCACCCGGGCGTGGAATGCCAGGGAGCTCAGCACGGACAGCTTGTACGCCGCGTCATGCCCGTCCACGTCGCTGGCCGGGTCAGGCTCCGCCAGCCCCAGCGCCTGCGCTTCCGCCAGCACCTCCCCGTAGGCGCGGCCGCTTTCGTCCATCTGGCTTAATATGTAGTTGGTTGTGCCATTCACGATGCCCATCAGGGTGTCCACGCGATTCCCCGAGAGGGAACTCATCAGCGTGCGGATGATCGGGATGGCGGCGCAGACCGCCGCCTCAAAATACAGCCCCGCGCCGCCCGCCCCGGCCGCCGCAAACAGCCGGTGCCAGCCCAGCGCCACCGCCATTTTATTGGCGGTGACCACGGTTTTCCCCGATTCAAGCGCCCGGCAGAGGTAATCCAGTGCGGGTTGCTCGCCCCCCATGAACTCCAGCAGCACGCTGATATCCGGGTCGTCAATGACCGCATGGGCGTCCGTGGTCAGCAGCTCCCGGGGGATGTCCGCCTCCCGCTTCTTCCCCAC
>JAAZAQ010000129.1 GCA_012514225.1 Clostridiales bacterium
AGGTAGTACAGCTTCGCGCGGCGGACCTTGCCTTCGCGGACCAGCTCGATGCGGTCCACGCGGGGGGAATGCAGCGGGAAGGTGCGTTCCACGCCGATGCCGTAGGACATGCGGCGCACGGTGAAGGTCTCCCGGTTGCCGCCGTTGCGCTTGGCGATGACGGTTCCCTCGAAGGCCTGCAGGCGCTCGCGGGTGCCTTCCACAACCTTGACGAAGACGCGCACGGTGTCGCCCACGCCGAAGGGCGTGCGGTCCCCGCGCATCTGCTGCGCCTCGATGCTCTTAATCAGTTCACTCACTGGGGCTTCCTCCTTTTATCCAGACGTTCGTGTTCCTTGCGGATACAGAGGACCGCCCGATGTCGCAAAAGGGATACTAACACATCCGCCGGGCTTCGCGCAAGCCTTTGCGGCAAGAAATGCGGGGTTTGGCGTCAGAAAGCGCGCCGGCGCCGTCCGCGCGCGGGCCGGGTCAGGATTTCGCGGGTGACGACCGCCTGCACCAGCGACTCGCGGGACAGGTTCGGGATGACGGCCGCGCGCCTCGCATTCCTGGACACCAGCAGGGCGGATTCCCGCTCCTTGTCGGCCTGTTCGCGCCAGGAGGCGTTGTCGGTAAAGCCGCCCATGTCGTCAAAATGGGTCCTCTCGGGCGCTGCCTGTTCCCGGGAAGGCGGAGCCAGGCTCCCCGGCCCGGGGAGCGCCCCGCCCTGCCCGGCCTTGTCCGGCGCCTCGGCCTCCCTGAGAGGGCGCGTGGCCGGCGCGGCTTCCGGGAAGGCGGCGGGGGCCGGCGCGGGCGTGAACGTCCTGCGCGGCCGCCCCTGTGTTTTATTCTTCTCCGCCTCCTTGGCCAGTTTCCAGCGGATATAGCCGATTGCGGCGAAGAAAAGGAAGAGAAGAATCAGGCCCTGGTCAGGCATCTTCCGCTCCTTCCCGGCGGCCGGCCGTCAGCCGCCTCTTCACTTGCCGATGCGCGGGTCGTCCGGCGCGCCGACGCTGGGGTCTGCGGCCTTGGCGATGCTGTCGCGCATCTGGGTGTCCGCCATGACGTTCTGCATCTGATAGTAGTCCATGACGCCCAGCTTGCCGCTGCGCAGCGCCTCGGCCATCGCCAGGGGCACCTCGGCCTCGGCGGCGACCACCTTGGCGCGCATCTCCTGCACCTCGGCCTTCATTTCCTGCTCCCGGGCGACCGCCATGGCGCGGCGCTCCTCTGCCCTGGCCTGGGCGATGCGGCGGTCTGCCTCCGCCTGGTCCATCTGCAGCTGGGCGCCGATGTTGCGCCCCACGTCCACGTCGGCGATGTCGATGGAGAGGATTTCAAATGCGGTGCCGGCGTCCAGGCCCTTGTTGAGCACCGTGCGGCTGATGAGGTCCGGGTTTTCCAGCACCTCCTTGTGGGTGGGCGAGGAGCCGATGGTGGTGACGATGCCCTCGCCCACGCGGGCCATGACCGTCTCCTCCCCCGCGCCGCCGACGAGCTGCTGGATGTTGGTGCGCACCGTCACCCGTGCCTTGGCGCGCAGCTCGATGCCGTCCTTGGCGATGGCCGCGACGGAGGGCGACTCGATGACCTTGGGGATGACGCTCATCTGGACGGCCTGCAGCACGTCGCGGCCGGCCAGGTCAATCGCGCAGGTCTGCTCGAAGTTGAGCTTGATGCCCGCCTGCTGGGCGGAAATCAGTGCCTTGACCACCCGCTCGATGTTGCCGCCCGCCAGGAAGTGCTTTTCCAGTTGGTTGACGGTCAAGTTCAGCCCCGCCTTGCTGGCGGTGATCAGCGCGTCCACCAGCCGGTGCGGGGAAATCCGCCGCAGCCGCATGCCGATGAGCATGAAGATGGTCAGCGGGACGCCGGACGCGCGCGCCCGGATCCACAGGCCGACGGGCACGTAGCGGAAGAATACGACAAACAACAGGATGACCGCGACAATGACAATCCCCAGCATGATTTCCGGCATACCTAAACCTCCTGAGCCAAACAATCCCTGATTCATTCTTTCCCTGCCTTTTCTACCAGTACCCTGGCGCCTTCCACCTGGCGGATGACCACCTTTTCCCCTTCGGCGATGAACTCGCCCTGGCTGACCACGTTGAGCCGGACCCCGTCGAAATCCGCGATGCCGGCCGGCCTCAACACCGTGGCCGTCGTGCCCGCGCGCCCGACGAAGCCGGTCAGCTCGTCCTGCGCGATGAAGCCTTCGTCCCGCGTCTGCGCGCCCTTCAGGATGAGGGGCGAGCGCGACAGGCGGCCCTTCGAGGCCGAGCGGAGCGAGAAATAGACGGCCAGGCCGCCGGCCACGATGACGACCAGCGCGGCGCCCAGGCCTGCCAGCATCCCATATTCCATCCAGGTGAACACCACGCTCATCACAAGCAGCGCGATGCCGGAAATGCCCGGAATGCCGAAGCCCGGCATGAACATCTCGACAATCAGCAGCGCAATCCCGACGACGGCGCAGATGAGTATCGGAAGGTTGTTGACAATGAACTCCATACAAATCCCCCTCCCTCAGTTCGAATATACCACCGAATCGGCCGCTACGCCCGCGCCGCCTGCGAAGCGCCGGGCCCGGACCCGCCCGCGCCCGGCTCCGGCTTGGCGGACGGCAGTTCGTTCAGTTTGTCCTGGACCATCTTCAGGTCCTCCCAGGCGTCGCGCTTTTTGGACGGGTCCCGCAGCAGGGCCGCGGGGTGGTAGGTCGGCAGGATGTACACGCCTTTGCGCTGCGTCCACTGCCCGCGCGCGCGGGTGATGTGCAGCCCCGGCCCCAGGACGGCCGCGAGCGCCGTGGCGCCCAGCAGCAGGATGACCTGGGGGCGGATGAGCCCGGCCTGCTCCCGCAGGAATGGCAGGCAGGCGGCCATCTCCTCCGGCGCGGGGACGCGGTTTTGGGGCGGCCGGCACTTGACGGCGTTGGCGATGAACACGTCCTCCCGGCGAAGCCCGATGGCCTCCAGCATCCGGGTCAGCAGCTGCCCCGCCGCTCCGACGAAGGCCAGGCCCTGCCGGTCCTCCTCTGCGCCCGGGCCTTCCCCGATGAGCATCAGCCGCGCGTCCCGGTCGCCCTGGCCGGGCACCTTCCGGGTAGCGCCGTCCGCCAGGGGACATTGCCGGCAGGCGTCGATCCGCTCCAGCAGGGAATCCCAGGACAGCAGCCGCTCCATCTCAGCGAAGCCGGGTGTTCAGCAGGGTGAAGGTGTCGGTGATGTCGCGGCGCAGCCAGTTGACTAGGCTGAAAATCAGCAGCACCATGATGAGAATCACGACAAAGCCGACGACGACGCCGACAAAGTCGCTCATGCCTGCCGCGAAACGCAGCTGGTCCCTGCGCGCCTGGCGCTCCTCTTCCTCCCGGGCGAAATAATCCTGGTGGTCCATGCGCATCCCTCCCCAAATACATTTTACATGACCCGGGGCGTCCGGGCAAGGAAACGCAGGCGGAAGGCCGGGCGGAAAACCGCCCCGCGCATTCCTTTCGCTGTTCACCGCCCCGATTTTGGGATATACTGGGCCGGGAAAACACCTGGAGGTGCGAAATGCAAAAGAAACCCATCCTCGCCGTCATGGCTGCCGGCATCGGTAGCCGCTTCGGGGGCCTCAAGCAGATGACCCCCTTCGGCCTGCACGGGGAAAGCCTGATCGATTATTCCCTGTACGACGCCCTCAGGGCGGGGTTTGAGCGGGTGGTGTTCATCGTCAACACCCGCATCAGGGACGATTTCCGGCAGCTGGTGGGGCGGCACGTGGAAAACCGGATGGAAGTGACATACGTGATGCAGGAGCTGGACCGGCTCCCCGAAGGGCTGACGGTGCCGGAAGGCCGCGCGAAGCCATGGGGGACCGCCCACGCCATCCTCTGCGCCGGGGACGCGCTGGACGCGCCTTTCTGCGCCCTGAACGGGGACGATTTCTACGGCCTGGACGCGATGCGGCAGATTTTCGCGTTCCTGGCCGGCAACCCGGAGCGCAACGCCTTCGCGATGGTGGGGTTCGAACTGCAGAACACCCTGTCCGAGGCCGGCTACGTCTCCCGCGGCGTCTGCGAGGTGGATGAAAGGGGTTACCTGAAGAGCATCGTCGAGCGGCTGCACGTCATCCCCACCATCGACGGGCCGATGTACACACTGGACGGGCAGCAGTACACGCGCCTGCCGGGTGATACGACGGTGTCGATGAACATGTGGGGCTTCACCCCCCTGGTCGTCGGGGAAATCGAAAAGCGCTTCCCGGTCTTTTACCGGGACGCGATGGCGAACAACCCGCTGAAGGCTGAGTTTTACCTGCCCAACCTGGTGGGCGACTTGCTGAAGGAAAACGCGGTCAGCGTGAAGGCGCTGCGTTCCGGGGACCGCTGGTTCGGCGTGACCAACGCCTCCGACCGGCCGCTGGTCGAGAAGGCGCTGCGGGAATTGACCGCCCAGGGCGTCTACCCGGACGGCCTCTGGAAGTAAATCGCCCGTTCAACCT
>JAAZAQ010000130.1 GCA_012514225.1 Clostridiales bacterium
GACATGCTCACCCACATCGCCGGGCGATAGACGTAGGTCTTGTCGCGCATGTAGTAGCCCTTGTACCCGATGATGCCGTCCCCGTTGACGATGGCGGCGTTCTTTTCATAGGAGCCGCTGGAACGCAGCCACCAGGTGCCGAAATTGTACTTGTTGACGGCGCCCTGGAGGTTGGCGTGCCGGGTGTTGACGGCCTTGCGGGGGGTGCTGTTGGGGAAGTAGTACTCGACCTCGTTAATGTCCAGCAGGAAGACGTAGTCCTGCGTGTCCGAGCCTCCGTAGGTGCCAGTGACCCGGTTGTCCGGCGTGGAAAGATGGCTGAGCTGGATAAACGCCATCTCTTCAGGGGTGAACGCCTTGTAGATGAACTCGTTGTTCAGCCAGACCCTGGCGTCGCTGGTCTCCCAGGTGACCGCCTCGTTGCGGTTGTGGTAGGGCCGCGTTTCCAGGTTTTTCACCGACAGCAGCAGGACCAGGTCGCCGCGCACCTCCAGCACCTGCCATTCGATGGACTCGGGGCCGTTGGCCTGGTTCCTGTCCTGCTCGTAACGGCCGAAGGACACCGTCTGGCCTTCGTAGAGCGGCGTATAGCCCGGCTGCGGCACCGGCTGTTGGGGCTGCTGCACGGCAGGCGCAGGCTGCCCGCCTTGCTTTTCATACAGGAAGACGACCCGGCCGGGCACCATCTGGCCGTTGGACTGCATGGTCACGCTGACCGTCCGCTCGCCCAGAAGGCTGTATCCGGCGGGCACGAAGGAGTCGATGGCGCTGTACTCGTTGACGCCCGGGTAGAAGGTCGCCACGTCGGTCGCCAGCAGGACGCCGTTGACATCCTCATAGGAGACCACCACGTCGACACCCTGGCCTGTTGGCGCGTCCGCCAGCACCCCCGGCCCCAGGGCGGACAATGCCAGCAGCAGGGCGAGCGCCAGCGTGATAAATCTGCGTTGTTTCATGGTTGTTCCCTCCATCCTCTTCTTCCTGTAAACCGGTTCCCCGGTTCCAATCAAGCGTTTCCTCCCAGGGAGGCTTCCCCTTCAAAGGGAAAGGGCAGGCAATACAGCAAGCCCAGGTCCCACAGGAGGGTCCCGGTCAAGTATTTGTTGCGGATTTCACGGGAGCCCAGCAGGGCGTCACGGGTGTCCTCGCGGGAGAAACCGATGTCTGCCGGCGTCAGGGGCATTTGCAGCTCCCGCATCAGGCGCTCCACCTCCGCCTTTGGCGGCAGCTCTTCCCGGGCGATTTGCAGGATGTCCGGCCAGTGGCCCAGGATGCGCTCCAGCCGCCGGGCGTGCGCGGCGGGGTCGTTCCGGCCTTCCTTGAGGGCGGACGCGAGGATGGTGTCCGCCGCGGCGCCAAAGATGCGGCGCACTGTGGCCTCCCACTCCCGCTCGTCGAAGGAGCGCATGAACCGCTCCGCCGTTTCCCGGCTGGGCGTTTGCTCCCGAAGCCAGTCCCATATGCCCAGGGTCAGCAGGGAGCCGACGCCCACCTGGATGCCGTGGAGTTCCTGGGGAAGGCCGCGCTCCAGCGCCATCATCTCCCACATGTGGGAGAAGTAGTGCTCCAGACCCGAAGCCGGGCGGGACACCTGGGCGAAGGCCATCGCGATGCCGGAAAGCAGCAGCCCCTCCATCACATTGCGCACCGCTGTTTCATCCCGCCGCTTCAGGCCTTTTGCCGATTCGATGACGCGCCGCAGGGAGGCGCGCACCAGGCCCGCGACGTTCTCGCAGTAGTATTCGCCCGTGACGAGGTGGGAAATGCGCCATTCGCAGATGGAGAGGTATTTGGCCACCATGTCCCCCAGCCCGGCCTGCAGCAGGCGCTCCGGCGCCGCGCAGAGCACCCGGGTGTCGGCGATGACGGCCCTTGGGCAGGCGTTGTAGAGGGAGACCTTGACGCGGTCGCGGACCATGGAGGCGTTGTCCGAGGCGTAGCCGTCCATGGAGGGAGCGGTCGCGACGATGAGGGAGGGCAGGCGCAGAGCGTGGGAAAACACCTTGCCCACGTCGTTGAGCACGCCGGAGCCGACCACCAGGATGCCGTCACAGCGGGGGTCGAAGGCCATGGCGAGGCTGCCCAGGGCATGCTCGTCCGGCTCCAGGTGGTTTTCGCCGTACGTGTATTCCCCATAAGGGATGCCGGCGCGCCGGAGCACCGGCTCCACCAGCGGCCAGGCCGCCTGGCGAGTGTTCCGGTCGCTGATGACGAAGGGGCAGCCCACGCCGCAGAGGGCAAGGGCCTCCGGCAGCGCTTCGACCGCGCCGTCCCCCATCCGGAAAAAGCGCAGGTCCACCTTGTGCCGGCGCCCGCAGGTGCAATCAAACCCCTCCGGGGAGAGCAGTTCGGTCAGGGACATTTCCGACAGCGATTTCATGTTCGCTCCGTTTTGTATGTTGGAAAAAGGAGCGTCTGCCGGAAACCCGGCAGGCGCCCGCATTCAGCCGTAGAGCGGGCCGTAGGCCTTGCAGGCCTGGTAATCCGCCGCCTCGGGGTCGGCGGTGCCGAAAGCCGCCCAGCTGTGCGGCCGGTAGACCTTCTCCGGCAGGACGTTGTGCATGGATACCGGGATGCGCAGCATGGAAGCCAGGGTAATCAGGTCCGCGCCGACGTGGCCGTAGACCGTCACGCCGTGGTTGGAGCCCCAGTTGGCCATGACGGAATACAC
>JAAZAQ010000131.1 GCA_012514225.1 Clostridiales bacterium
GCCACCGCGGCGGATATCCCTTTGAACTGGTCGACTATACCGGCTTCAAGGTGCCCACGGCGCCCCAGTACAAGACGGGCACCCCCTCCATGGACGCGCATTACCGGAAGCGCATGGACATGATTCCGCTGGACATCGTCCACTCGCACAGCCCCTTCGCCTCCGGGCGCGAGGCGCTGCGGCTGTCCAAACTGCGTGGCATCCCCCTGGTCTCCACCTTCCACTCGAAGTATTACGACGACTTCCTGAAAATCACCAAAAGCGAGACCATCGCCAAGGCAGTCGTCGCCAACATTGTCCGCTTTTACAAGAAATGCGACGAGGTCTGGGCGGTTTCAGCCACCAGCGCCCAGGTTCTCAAGGACTATGGATATCCGGGTGAGCCGTTCGTGATGACCAACGGCACGGCGCTGCGGGAGACGAGCCCCGCGGCAATCCGGGACGTTGAGGAGCGCTACGGGCTGGGGAACAGCCCGGTGATGCTGTTCGTCGGTCAAATAAACTGGAAGAAAAACATCCTGCGCATCCTGGAAGCCGCTGCGCTGCTCCGGGAGGAAGACCCGGGATTCAAGCTGGTGCTGGCCGGTTTCGGGCAGGACGAGAAGGAAATCCGGAAAAAGGCGGAGGCGCTGAACCTGGGCGGCCAGCTCGTCATGACCGGGATGGTCTCGGACACCGCCGTCCTGGACGCGCTGTACGCGCGAGCCAGGCTGTTTGTCTTCCCCTCCCTGTACGATACCTTTTCCCTGGTCATCCGTGAAGCGGCCGCGATGGGGACCCCCTCCGTCGCGGTCGGCGGCAGCTGCGCCGCCGAGAACATCAGCGACAACGACAACGGGTTCCTCTGCGAGGACGACAGCCGGAGCGTCTTTCAAGTGATGAGCCGCGCGATGAAAGAACCCCTGCTGATGAAGGAAGTGGGCGAGAACGCCCGCAAGACCCTGCCGGTCACCTGGGAGGAAGCCGTTGGCCGGGCCGCCGGCCGCTATGGCGAACTGATCCGGAACCGACCGCCCAAACCGGACCGAGAGGCCTGACCCGGCGATGGAACGGAGCGGAACCTTCGGCCTGGTCGTCATCGGAGCCGGCCACGCGGGGTGCGAGGCGGCCCTGGCGGCCGCGCGGATGGGGGTCAGCACGCTGATGCTGACCCTGAACCTGGACGCCATCGCGCTGATGCCCTGCAACCCTTCCATCGGCGGGACGGGCAAAAGCCAACTGGTGCGCGAGGTGGACGCACTGGGCGGGGAGATGGCGCTGAACATCGACAAGGCCACGCTGCAGAGCCGCACCCTCAACACCGGAAAGGGGCCCGCCGTGCAGGCGCTCAGGGCGCAGGCGGACAAGCGTGCCTACCAGCAGGCGATGAAAAGCGTCCTGTTCTCACAGGCCGGCTTGACGGTCCGCCAGGGGGAGGCATCCGAAATCCTGACCGCAAACGGCGCGGTGTGCGGCGTCAAAACCATCACAGGCGCCGTCATCCCCTGCGGGGCGGTCATCGTCGCCGCGGGGGTGTACCTCAACAGCCGGGTCATCATCGGCGAGGCGCACTGGAGCGCCGGGCCGCAGGGGCTCCTGCCCGCCAGCCGCCTGTCCGCCGCCCTGGCAGGCATGGGCTTCACGCTGCGGCGCTTCAAGACGGGCACCCCCGCGCGCATTGACGGGCGGACGATTGATTTCTCCAAGATGTCGCCCCAGCCCGGCGACGAGCCGGCGGAGGCGTTTTCTCCCCTGAGCCCGGCCGCGCCCCGGAACCTGATGCAATGCCACCTGACCTGGACGAACGAAGAGACCCATCGGCTGATTCGCCAAAACCTGCACCGCTCCCCGATGTATTCGGGTGAAATCAAGGGAACCGGCGCGCGCTATTGCCCTTCCATCGAGGACAAGGTGTACCGTTTCCAGGGGAAGGACCGCCACCAGGTCTTCCTGGAGCCGGAGGGCAGGGACGGCCTGGAGTGGTATGCCCAAGGGCTGTCGTCCAGCCTGCCGGAAGACGTGCAGGTGCCCCTGTACCGGAC
Source organism: Clostridiales bacterium (assembly GCA_012514225.1). Classification (GTDB taxonomy): domain Bacteria; phylum Bacillota; class Clostridia; order Christensenellales; family Aristaeellaceae; genus UBA6115. Next base: position 2,022 of record JAAZAQ010000131.1, read on the forward strand.
GGTGGAAGGCCTGCGGGACGCGCGGCTGACGCGCCTGGCTTACGCGATCGAGTATGACTGCATCGACCCGACGGAGCTCTCCCCCGCCCTCGCCGCGCGGCTGGTGCCCGGGCTGTGGTTCGCGGGGCAGGTGAACGGCACCTCGGGGTACGAGGAGGCGGCCGCGCAGGGCATCCTGGCGGGCGTTAACGCCGTGCTGTACCTCACAGGACGCCCGCCGCTGGTCATCACGCGCAGCGAGGCTTACCTGGGCGTCATGACGGACGACCTGAGCAGCAAGGGCGTGGACGAACCCTACCGGATGATGACGGGGCGCGCGGAGTACAGGCTGTCCCTCCGTCAGGACAACGCCGACCTGCGCCTGACGGAACGGTCCTATCAATTGGGGCTGGCCAGCGAGGAGCGCTATCGGCGGATGAAACAAAAGCAGCGGGAAACACAGTTGATTCTGGAGGAAGCCGCCGAGAACCGCCGCGGGGGCGGGCATGCGGGCGGTCTGCCGGAGCGCCTGGCGGAACGCTTTTCGCCCGAAGCCGTCCGCCAAGCCGAGATTCTTGTTAAATATCGGGGGTATCTGGACAAGGAAGCCGCCCAAATCCGGGCGGCCAAAGCGATGGAGGACAGGAAGTTGCCCCAGAACGCGGATTACCAGGCAATTTCAGCCCTTCGCATCGAAGCCCGCCAGAAGCTGTCCCGGCAGCAGCCGGTCTCCCTGGGCCAGGCCGCGCGGATTCCGGGCGTAACGCCCGCAGACGTCGCGGTGCTGACGGTGTGGCTGAAGAAGCATCAGGCGGAAGCGCAGGGCGGCTCCACCGCCGTTTAAGCGCCGGACGGCGCTTCCTCCTCCAGGGCGGCTTGCAGCATGATGGCGCATTCGATTCTCTTTTTGAATAGCTCGCAACCCAGCCGATAAACCCCCCGGATGCTGCCGGCCGCGTGGCTGGCGTTGGCGGCGCAGCCGCCTGCGCAGTACAGCTTGGCCCAGCAGTTTTCACATTCGGGGCGGGAGGCCAGCACATTGCTGCGGAACGCCTCCCGAAGCGCCCGGTTGGTGACGCCGCTCCCGAGGTCGCCCATTCTGAAGGCTTCCTCCCCCACAAACTGGTGGCAGGGGTAGAGATCGCCGTTTGGCGTGACCGAAAGATACTCCGTGCCGGAGCCGCAGCCGGCCAGGCGCTTGTGGACGCAGGGGCCGTGCCGCAGGTCGATGTTGTAGTGGTAAAAATCAAAGCCCCGGCCTTCGCGTTTCCGCTTGAGCATCTCGAAAGCCAGCTGTTCATACTGCTCAAAAAGCTGCGGCAAATCTTCCTCTTTCAGGGCGTCCGGGCTGTCAGACGGCGCGACGACCGGCTCCATGCTCAGCTGAGTAAAGCCCAGCTCCGCCATATGCAGCACGTCCCGAAGGAAGTCGAGGTTGTTGCGCGTATAGGTTCCGCGGACGTAATAGCCTTTTCCGCCCCGCGCCTCTGCCAGGCGCCGGAAGGCGGGCACCACCTGCCCATAGCTGCCCCTGCCCTGCCGGTCGACCCGGAAGCGGTCGTGCACCTCCGGACGGCCGTCCAGGCTGAGGACGACGTTGTGCATTTCCCGGTTGCAAAAATCGATGACTTCCTCGTTCAGCAGCACCCCGTTGGTGGTCAGGGTGAAGCGGAACGCCTTGCCGTGCTGTTTTTCCAGCTCCCGGCCGTAGTGGACGAGTCCCTTGACCACGTCCCAGTTGAGCAGCGGCTCGCCGCCGAAGAAATCCACCTCCAGGTTCCTGCGCCCGCCAGAGTGGGCGACCAGGAAATCCAGCGCCTTCCTGCCCGTCTCCAGGCTCATCAGCGCGGAGCTTCCATGATAGTTCCCCTGGCCGGCAAAGCAGTAGCTGCAGGCCAGGTTGCAGGCGTGAGCCACGTGCAGGCACAGCGCCTTGACGGGGCTGTCCTTCTCCCGCAGCCTGTTCGCGCACCTGGAATAATCGTCCGGGGAATACAGCAGCCCGGCGTCTTTCAGCGCGTCCAGTTCATCCAGGAGGGACTTGAGCGCCTCCGGCTCGCTGTCCGGATGCCCGGGGTACTCTTTCCGCAGGCATTCCATCGTCTGCCGCCGGTCCAAACGCTCGAACAGCCGGACCGCCCGCAGCGAAAGCCCGTCCATCACGTGGACGCTGCCGGAATAAACATCCAGGGCGATGTGGTACCCCCCAAGCGAATAGGCGTGTATCATGCAAACTCCAAAAAACCGCCTGTCGCCAGGCGGCTGCCGGTGTGTTCGCTCAAGAAAACCGGAATCAGTCCTGTTCCTTCTCGCAGGGCTGGTTCGCGACGCCGCAGGACGTTTTGCACGCGGACTGGCAGGAGGTCTGGCACTCGCCGCAACCGCCGTTCTCCAGGCTGGCCTTCAAGTCCCTCGAA
>JAAZAQ010000132.1 GCA_012514225.1 Clostridiales bacterium
GCGCACGCGGCCGGCGCCAAGGCGGTGCTGGGCGTGTACCCCATCTCCCTGGGCATCCTGAAGACCCCGGGGGAGATGGACTTCGACGTCGCCGTGGCGGAAGGCCAGTCCCTGGGCATCCCCTTGAGCTGGGGAGGTCCCTACCTGGGCATCATGACGGCCAAGAAGGACATGATGCGCTCCCTGCCCGGGCGCATCGCGGGCGAGACGGTCGACAACAAGGGCCGCCGCGCCTTCGTGCTCACCCTGCAGGCCCGGGAGCAGCACATCCGCCGGGAGAAGGCCTCCAGCAACGTGTGCACCAACCAGGCGCTGTGCGCCATGACCGCCGCGGTCTACATGGCGGCGATGGGGCCCCAGGGCCTGCGCGACGCCGCGCAGCTGTGCTACGAGGGCGCGCACTACTTCGCGGACGAGCTGGGCAAGCTCAAGGGCTTCAAGCGCGTCCACAAGGCCGAGTTCTTTAACGAGTTCCTCACCCGCTGCCCCATGGACGTGCGGCAGTTTGAGAAGAAGATGGCCAAAAAGGGCATTCTCTGCGGCCTGACGGTGGACGACTGCCTGCTCTGGTGCGTCACCGAGAAGATGGACAGGCAGGCCATCGACCATGTCATTTCGGTCATCAAGGAGGTGTGCGGGCAATGAAACTGATTTTTGAGCGCAGCGTCCCCGGGCGCCGGACCCACGTTTTGCCCCGGAGCACCTTCCCGAAAAAGGCCCTGCCGGCGGCCTTCGCCCGCAAAACCGCGCCCCGGCTACCGGAGATGAGCGAGGTGGCCATCGGCCGCCACTACACGGTGCTGGCCAAGCAGGCCTTCGGCGTCAACAGCGGCTTTTACCCCCTGGGCTCCTGCACCATGAAGTACAACCCCCGCGTCAACGAGGCGGTGGCGGCGCTGCCCGGCTTTGCCCGGGTGCACCCCCTGCAGCCCAGGGATACCGTGCGGGGCTGCGTCGAGGTCATCGACCGCGCGCGGAAGGTGTTCGGCGAAATCACCGGCATGGACGACATGACCTTCCAGCCCGCGGCGGGCGCCCACGGCGAATTCCTGGGCCTGCTGCTCATCAAGAAATACCATGAGAAGCGCGGGGACCTGAAGCGCACCCGCGTGCTGGTGCCGGATTCCGCCCACGGGACCAACCCGGCCAGCGCCGCGATGGTGGGCTTCACGGTCACGCACCTCCCCTCGGACGAGCACGGCTGCGTCAACCTGGACGCCCTGAAGGCCAGCCTGGACGACACCGTGGCCGGCCTGATGCTGACCAACCCCAACACCGTGGGCATCTTCGACCCCAACATCCTGGAAATCACCCGGCTGGTGCACGAGGCGGGCGGCCTGAACTACTACGACGGCGCCAACCTCAACGCCATCATGGGCTGGGTGCGGCCGGGCGACATGGGCTTTGACGTCGTCCACCTCAACCTGCACAAGACCTTCTCCACACCCCACGGCGGGGGAGGCCCCGGCGCCGGCCCGGTGGGCTGCAAGAAGCACCTGGTGCCCTTCCTGCCCCATTCCCACATGGGGGAGAAGCGCTTGAAGGACTCCGTCGGCCAGGTCCGCGCCTTCTATGGCAATTTCCTGGTGGTGGCCCGCGCGCTGACCTACGCGCTGACCCTGGGGCGCGAGGGGCTGCCGGAGACCTCCGGCATGGCCGTCCTCAACGCCAATTACCTCATGCGCCAGATCGAGGACGTCTTCCCGCCCTACTACGACCGCATCTGCATGCACGAGTTCGTCATCTCGCTGGAAAAGGTCAAGAAGAAGCACGGCGTGGGCGCGCTGGACGCGGCCAAGTGCCTGCTGGACTACGGCATGCACCCGCCCACCATGTACTTCCCGCTCATCGTCCCGGAAGCGCTGATGGTCGAGCCCACGGAGACCGAGAACCGCGAGACCCTGGACGACGCGGCCAAGGCCTTCCACGACATTTACCGGATGATCCAGGAAGACCCGGACAAGCTCCACCAGTGCCCCCTCACCACGCCCATCGGGCGGCCCGACGAGGTCGGCGCCGCGCGCAACCCGGTGGTGCGGTACGCGTTCAAGGACTGACCGGTAAAAAAACCGGAAAGGGGCGCCGCGCTTTGTGACGCCCCTTTTCATATGTATTTTTTACAGACATGCGGATATGGAAAGCCCGGGGAATCCCCGGGCTGCAATCGCTGTTCACTGTTTAGAAACGCAAGCCGGACAGGTTCCGTTCGGGAAGTCCCCGGCCTTACCCCAGCCTGTACGCCGCGCTCCCCTCCGGCTGCCCCGCCATCTCCTCCTGCTTCTTCCGGTACTTTTCCGCGTCGTTGCCCAGCACGGCGTAGGAGGCGATTTTGCTTTCCTCCACGCCCGGCTGGTTGAAGGCGTCGATGTCCATCAGCTCACCCGCGTAGGCGGTCGCCATCATGAAGAAGTACAGCAACTGGCCTACGGTGTGCGCGCTGACCACGGGCAGGAGGAGGGTCTGGCTCATCCGTCCGGCGCGCAGCAGCGCGTACTGGGTGCCCTTGAACTCGGCGTCCAGCAGCTGCCCCAGGGTCTTGCCGCCCAGGAAGGCCACGTCCGGGAATTCCTCGCAGCCGTGGGGGATGTCCGCGTCCTCCCGGAACGCGCCCACTCTTAGGAAGGTGACGATTTTATCGTAAGGCCCTTCCGTATACAGCTGCAGCTGGCTGTGCTGGTCGGTCACGCCCAGGGACTTGACCGGGGTTTGGCCCACGTTGACCGCCATGCCCTTGCGGGTCACGTTCTTGCCCAGGCTCTCCGCCCACAGCTGGCAAAACCAGTCCGCCATGTATTTGAGGCTGTCCGCGTAGGGCATCATGACCAGCACGTTGACGCCCATCTCCTCCATGGCGATGACCTGCAGCACCGCCTCCAGCAGCGCCGGGTTCTTCCAGGGGTCCTCCTCCCGGCAGCGGGCGTCCATCGCGGCGGCGCCTTTGAGCAATTCCCGGATGTCGATGCCGCAGACCGCCGCGGGCAGCAGCCCGACGGGGGACAGCTCGCTGAACCGTCCGCCCACGGAGGAAGGCACGAAGAAGTGCCGGAACCCCTCCTTTTTGGCCAGCCGGATGAGGTTGCCCTTCTCCCTGTCCGTGGTCGCGATCATGTGCTCCTGCCAACCCTCGCCCGCCTTTTCCTGCAGCAGGCGGCTGATGATCAGGTACTGGCTCATCGTCTCCGCCGTCGCGCCGGACTTGGTCACGACGTTGAAGCAGGTCTTCCTGGTGTCGATGACGTCCAGCAGCGCCAGCATCCGCTCCGGGTCGATGTTGTCCTCCACGTACAGCCGGGGGCCCTTGCGCTGCCGCGCCGGTAATTCGTTGTAGCGTAGGTGGTTGAGGGCCTGCTGCACGGCGATGGGGCCCAGGGCGCTGCCGCCGATGCCCAGCACGACGAAGTTCTCAAACCGCCCGCGGACCCATTCGGCGGTCTTTTCGATTTCGGCGAGGATTTCCCCCTGGTTGTAGGGCAGCTCCGTCCATCCCAGCCAGCCGGTGCCCCGCGCCTTCTGGACCGCGCGGTGGGCGGCGCGCGCCTGCGCCTCCCGGTCCGCCACCATTTCCCGGCTGATGCCGTACTGGGCGCCCACGACGTCGGACATCAGGTGGTTGACGTCCAGCACGATTCCCGCTTCCTTCTTCATGCCTGCCTCCCGGTCTTTTTCCCCAGTATATCACTGAATGGCGCTCCCGTGTCGCCAAAGGCGCCGCGCGCGGCTTTCACGGGCGTTTGAACCGCGGCGCGCCGCGTGCTATAATCAATGCCCGAATAAAAAAAGGAGCGGCCGGTTTTGGAAACACCCCTGCTCAGCGTGATTATCCCGGTGTACAACGCGCGGGAAACCCTGCCCCTTGCCCTGGACAGCGTGCTGTCCCAGGGGCTGGACGATATGGAAATCATCCTGGTGGACGACGGCAGCCGGGACGACAGCCTGGATGTCTGCCGAGATTACGCCGGGCGGTATCCCTTTATCCGATACACCAGCCAGAAAAACGGCGGGCCCGCCGCGGCGCGCAATACCGGCCTTCAGATGGCGTCCGGCCGCTACATCTCCTTCGTCGACAGCGACGACACCGTCCTGCCCGGCGCGTTCTCCGGCTTGCTGTCGTCCGCGGGCAGCGCGGACCTCGTCATCGCGCACTTCAACCTCCTGATGGGCAGCCAGGTCCTCGACCGCGGCTACGTCAAGGAAAACACGGAGATGAACCAGCGCCGCTTCCTGCACGCGCTGTCGCGCCGCCCGGGCAGCTATTACTACTCCGCCCTGTGGAACAAGCTCTATTCCCGCGAAATCATCACCCGGCACGGCCTCGCCTTCGACCCCAGGATGAGCTGGGGGGAGGACTTCCAGTTCAACATGCGGTTTTACCGCCACGTCCGCAAGGTCAGCTTCTTCAGGGAGCCGGTGTACAACTACCGCCGCACCGTGTCCGGGCAGACCTGGCGGACGATGTTCGAGTTCAACCGCAGCTTTGCCATCAAGGCCGCGCTGTACAAAAGCCTCAAGGAGCTCTACCACTCCGCCGGGCTGTACAGCCGCTACCGCCCCCACATCACCCTGTACATCTTCAACGTCACCATCAGCCAATAGGAGGAAGGGGATGACCGGCGCCGTAACGCGCATTTCCGGCGTCCGCCTCTTTCCGGGGGTGGAGGGCGGCCGCGCGCTGCCGATGGTCGAAAGGGGCTGCGCCCTCGTCCGGGACGGGCGCTTCCTGTACGCCGGCCCGGAGGACGAAGCGCCGGACGCGCAGGCGGTTGAAACCCTTGACGGGCGGGGGATGCTGCTGATGCCCGCACTGGCCAACGCGCACGCCCACAGCGCGATGACCCTGCTGCGCGGCGCAGGCGCGGAGCTCCCCCTGCGGGAATGGCTGTATCAGGTCATTTTCCCGCTTGAAAAGCGCCTGGACAGCCGCGCGGCGCACGCGGGCGTGGCGCTGGCCGCCATGGAATACCTGCGCTGCGGCGTCACCGCGGTCAACGACATGTACATGTTCCCCGAGGATACCGCGCAGGCACTGGGGGAGTGCGGCCTTCGCACGCTCATCACGAACGCCTGCGTGGAGTTCGGGGACGGGGAGCGGCAGCTGGAGGAAGCCCTGCGGTTTTACCGCGATTACCACGGCAGCTTCGGCGGCCGCGTCCGCGCCGGCATCAGCGTGCACGCGGAGTATACCAGCACGCCTGCGCTGGTCCGGCGCTTGGTGAAGGCGGCGGAAGGCTTGGACAACGTGGCGCACGTGCACGTGAGCGAAACGGAGCGCGAAGTGAAGGAGTGCATTGCGCGGCACGGTAAAAGCCCGGTGCGCTATTTCCACGACCTGGGGCTGTTCGGGATGCCGGCCGTCGCCGCCCATTGCCTGGCCGTGGACGGGGAGGACCTGGATTTGCTCGCCAAAGACGGGGTCACCGCCGCCTTGAACCCGGTGAGCAACCTGAAGCTGGGCAGCGGTGTGGCGCCGGTGGAGCGCATGCTCTCGCACGGCGTGCGCCTGGCTGTCGGCACGGACGGAGCGGCCAGCAACGACAGCCTGGACCTGTTTGAGGAGATGAAGCTGACCGGCATCCTGCCCAAGGGCGTCCGGGGGGACCCGACCCTTGTGCCGCCGGAAGCGGTGTTCGAGGCGGCGTCGCGGGGCGGCTTCGCGGCGATGGGCTTCCCGGAAACCGGGCTCGTCCGCACGGGCTGGCAGGCGGACTGTGTGCTCCTCGACCTGGACGCGCCGAACCTCGCCTGCGCGCGGGATTTCCCGGCCGCCCTTGTGTACGCCGCCCGGGGCGAGAATGTCCGCCTGACCATGGCGGCGGGCCGGGTGCTTTACCGGGACGGGGAATACCTGACCCTGGACGCGGCGCGCGCGGTCGCCGGGGCGAAGGAGGCCTCACGCCGCCTGCGCCTTGAGGCCTGAAAGGGCGCGAGCGCTTGCCAATCAATGTAAAATTTGGTAGAATCTTTCCGCGCGTGGATGCGCGTTTCTTTTCGGCACGACAGGCAGGCTTGCGGCCGCCCACCGGCGGCTTCTCATTTTGACAGAAATTGGAGCGTACGCGATGAGCAACCAGCATGAGCACAGCAACAAGACGGTCGTCTCCGTGGAGGGGATGAAGAAACTGGAGGAGAAGCTCCTCTACCTGTCCACCATCCGCCGCGCGGAGGTGGCGGAGCAGATCGCGGTCGCCCGCGGGTTCGGCGACCTGAGCGAGAACGCGGAGTACGACGAGGCCAAGAACGAGCAGTCCCGCCTGGAGGCGGAAATCATCGACCTGGAGAACACCATCCGCACGGCGCTGGTCATCGACGACACGGACGTGTCCACCGACAAGGTCAACATCGGCACCACCGTCCGGGTTTATGACGACGAGCTGAAGGAGGAGACGGAGTACACCATCGTGGGCGCCCGGGAGAGCGACCCGATGAACAACCTCATCTCCAACGAAAGCCCCATGGGCGCCGCGCTTCTGGGCAAGAAGAAGGGGCAGACCGTCAAGGTGCACGCCCCGGGCGGCCTGGTCACCCTCAAAATCAAGGAAATCAAGGCCAAGAAGTAAGGAGCGCCGCATGTCGCAGCAGACGGACCGGGAGAGGGAATTCTCCGAACAGGAAGGCATCCGCCGCGGCAAGCTCGGCGAGCTGATGGACGCCGGGCAGAGCCCTTATCTTCACACGCGCTTTGACCTGACCCACGGCAGCCAGGACATCAGGGACGGCATCCAGGCGCTGGAGGGCCAGGACGTTGCCATCGCCGGGCGCATGATGTCACGGCGCGTGATGGGCAAGGCGGCCTTCGCCCACCTGCTGGACGGCCAGGGGCAAATCCAGGTCTACGTGCGCCGGGACGACATCGGCGAGGAGGCCTACCTGGCGTTCAAATCCTTCGACCTGGGCGACGTGCTGGGCGTCTCCGGCAAGGCCTTCGTGACCAAGACCGGAGAAGTCAGCGTGCACGCGGAGCGGCTGACGCTGCTGAGCAAGTGCTTGAAACCCCTGCCCGAAAAATGGCACGGCCTGCAGGACCCCGACCTGCGCTACCGCCAGCGCTACCTGGACATGATTGTCAACCCCGAGGTGCGCGACACCTTCCGGAAGCGCACCCGCATCATCAACGCCATCCGCCGCTTCGCGGACAGCCGCGGTTTCCTGGAGGTGGACACGCCCATCCTGCACACCCTGGAAATCGGCGCCGCCGCCCGTCCCTTCAAGACCCACCACAATACGCTGGACATCGACATGTTCCTGCGGGTTGAGACCGAGCTGTACCTCAAGCGCCTGATTGTGGGCGGGTTTGACAAGGTCTATGAAATCGGCCGCATTTTCCGCAACGAGGGCATGGACGCCACCCACAACCCGGAGTTCACCTCCATCGAGATGTACCAGGCCTACGCCGACTACGAGGACATCATGCGGCTGTGCGAGCAGCTGATTTCCGCCGTCGCGGAAGAGGTGACCGGCGGCACGAAGGTCGTCTACCAGGGGCGGGAAATCGAGCTGAAGGCGCCCTGGCCGCGGCTTTCCATGGCGCAGGCCGTCAAAAACGAGTCGGGCATCGACTATTTCTCCTGGAATTCGGAGGAGGAAGCGCGCGCGAGCCTCAAGGAGCGCGGCGTCCCGATTGAGCCCGGCGCCTCGCGGGGCGACTGCCTGGCCGCGCTGTTCGACGAATACGTGGAGGCCAAGCTCGTCCAGCCCACCTTCATCACGGACTATCCCGTCGAAATCTCCCCCCTGGCCAAGCGCAAGCCCGCCGACCCCCGGCTGACGGAGCGCTTCGAGCTGTTCATTTGCGGCAGCGAGTTCGCCAACGGCTTTTCCGAGCTCAACGACCCGCTGGACCAGCGCGCGCGCTTTGAGCGGCAGGTGGAGGAGCGCCGGCGCCTGGGCGGCAAGAACGCCACGGTGGACGAGGATTACCTCAACGCCCTGGAGCACGGCCTGCCGCCCACGGGGGGCATCGGCATCGGGGTGGACCGCCTCATCATGCTGCTGACGGACAACGCTTCCATCCGGGACATCCTCCTGTTCCCGACCATGAAGCCCCTGGGCTGAGCCGTGCGCCTGACCGCCCGTCCCGGCAAGCGTGAACTGGCGGAGCACCTGCGCCATTACGCCTGGCTGTACCTGCTCGTCATCGTCCTGTCCTACGGCTTGTGGAACCTGGTGTACGCGCAGACGGCCTACCGGCCGCCGCAGAGCGCGCGCGTCGACGTCTACGTCCAGTCGGCCGCCGGGCAGGAGCAGTTCAACGCCTTCCTGGAGCCGATCTGGAAGCAGTCGGCGCCCGGGCTGGAATTGGTCAGCGCGGTGATGCTCGTCCCGCCCACGGCCGCGGGGGAGTATTACGCCAACGTGCAGCTGGTCACCTACCTGGCCGCCCGCGAGGGCGACATCTACATGCTGGCCGCCGCGGACTTCAAGCGGCTGGCTTCCCAGGGCGCCTTCCTGGACCTCGGGCCGGCTGTTCAAAGCGGCGCGCTGGACGTTTCCGGCGTCGCGCTGGAAGCCGGGCGTGTGAAGCGGGTCTTTGAGAACGAACAAGGCGAGACGTCCGTGTCCGCGGAGGATTACCTGTTCGGCATCCCGGCGGACAGCCTGGACGGCTTTCTGGCTCGCGCGAACGTCGACAACCGCGGCATGGTGCTTTCCGTCGCGGAGGGCAGCGGCAACCGGGACGCGGCGGTCGCCTTCCTGGGCGCGCTGGTCGGTTCGACGCGCGGCGGCAACTGATTTGGAACGGCAAGTGCAGCGATGAAATACCAAGCGGTTCTCTTTGATCTGGACGGCACCCTGTCCGATTCGGCGCCCGGCATCCTGGCGGGCGTGCGCTTCGCGTTGGAAAAGATGGGGCGCGAAGTCCCGGGCGAGGCCGTGCTGCGCCGTTTCCTGGGGCCGCCGCTGGTGGACAGCTTTATCCCTTACTGCGGCATGACCCGGGAAGAGGCGGAGCGGGCGCAGGACTATTACCGGGAGTATTACCACCAGACGGGTTACCTGGAAAACGCGGTGTATCCCGGCGTCCGCGGGCTGTTAAAGGCGCTGAAGGCACAGGGTGCCTTCCTGGGCGTCGCCACGCACAAGCCCCTCGCGCCCAGCCTCAAAATCCTGGAAACCTTCGACATCCTGCGGTATTTTGACGAGGTGGCCGGGCCCTTGGACACGGAGGACAGGGACCCCACCAAGGGGGACCTCATCCTCCGGGCGAAGCCGGACGGCCTGACCTGCGTGATGGTCGGCGACCGCGCCAGCGATTTCACCGGCGCGCGGCAGGCCGGGATGCCCGCCATCGCCGCGCTGTACGGCTACGGGGACGAGGGGGAGTTCGACGCCGTGGGCGCCATAGACAAGGCGTTTTCCCCGGAAGACCTCTACGGTCTCCTCGGCGTCGAAAAGCCCGCGCCCCGCGGCTACTTCATCAGTTTCGAGGGCAACGACGGCAGCGGCAAGTCCACCCAGGCGCGCTTCCTGGCCCAGCGCCTCAAAGCCTGCGGGCACGACGTGCTGCTCACCCGGGAGCCGGGCGGCACCCCGGTGGGCGAGAAGGTGCGCGACATCCTGCTGCAGCGCGAAAACATGGACATGGACGCCGTGACCGAGGCGCTGCTGTTCGCGGCCGCCCGCGCGCAGCATGTGCGGCAGGTCATCCGGCCGGCGCTTTCGGCGGGCAGGCTGGTCATCAGCGACCGTTTCGTGGACTCCAGCATCGCCTACCAGGGGGCGGGGCGCGGCCTGGGCATGGAAATGGTGCGCGCCATCAACGCCCCCGCGGTCGACGGCTGCATGCCGGACACGACGGTGTTTTTGAGCCTCGACCCCAGGGAAGGCATGAAGCGCCGCAGCCGCTCCGGCAACATCGACCGGCTGGAGCAGGAGGGCGACGCCTTCCACCAGGCGGTGGGCGAGGGCTACCGGGCCATCATCGGGGAGGACCGCCGCTTCATCGCCGTCACGTCCCAGCCCAACAAGCTGGATACGGCCGCGGAGGTGTTCGCTCGGGTGGCCGCCCGGCTCCTGGAGGACGGGGTGCCGTGAGCCGCGTGGTGGTGGGCATGTCCGGCGGCGTGGATTCGGCCGTGAGCGCCCTGCTGCTGAAGCGGCAGGGCTTCGACGTCGTCGGCGCCTTCATGAACAACTGGGAGGAAAAGGACGAGAACGGCGTCTGCGCTTCCCAGGAAGACTGGCAGGACGTTCAGGACACCTGCGAGGTCATCGGCATCCCCTGCTACGCCGTCAACTTCTCCCGTGAGTATGAGGAGCGCGTCTTCTCCCTCTTCCTGTCGGAGTACCGCCGGGGGCGGACCCCCAACCCGGACGTGCTGTGCAACCGGGAAATCAAGTTCAAGGCCTTCCTGGACTACGCGCGCAAAGCGGGGGCGCAGCGGATGGCGACAGGGCACTTCGTCATGACCGATTCCGAAGGCCGCCTGCTCAAGGGCGCCGACCCCGGCAAGGAGCAGAGCTATTTCCTGTATATGCTGAAGCGCGAACAGCTGCGCCAGAGCCTCTTTCCCGTGGGCGGCATGACCAAATCGCAGGTGCGCGCCCTGGCGGCGGAGGCGGGGCTGCCCGTCGCGGAAAAAAAGGACTCGACCGGCATCTGCTTCATCGGCGAGAGGCGGTTCAAGGCCTTTCTCCAGGGCTTCCTGCCCGCAAGGCCGGGGGACATCCGGGACCCGGAGGGCAACCCGCTGGGGCGGCACGAGGGGCTGATGTACTACACCATCGGCCAGCGACGCGGCCTGGGCATCGGCGGGCGCGGCGACGGGCGCAGCTGGTTCGTGGCCGGCAAGGACCTGGAGCGCAACGTCCTGACCGTCGTGCAGGGGGAGGATCATCCCCTCCTGTTTTCCCGGGGCGCCGAGGTCGGGGACTTGACCTGGGTGGGGGAAACGCCGGGGGCGGAGGGGACGCCCCTGCCCCTTTCGGTCAAGCTGCGCTACCGCCAGCCGGACCAGCGCGCCATATTGACCTATGAAGGCGGCGAGGGCCGACTGGCGTTCGATACGCCCCAGCGCGCCGTGACCCCCGGGCAGAGCGCCGTCTTTTACAGGGGCTGGGAGTGCCTGGGCGGCGGCGTCATCTCGCGGGCCATCCCCTAACGCGGCGTCCGCCGCCTACAGCCCGACCGCGTCCGCCGAGAGTCGGTCCGTATAATGGAAAAACCGCCCGTTGACCCGCATGGCGTAATGCAGCGCGTCGAAGGGGAACAGGGCCACCTCGGTTTGCCCGAAGCGGCCCGTCAGCGTATACGCGGCGACCGCCGGCCCTTCCGGTAAAAAGCCTGCCGGCAGGTCGCCCAAGGCCCGCAATCCGGCCAGCTTTGAGATTCCCCGCAGGAAGGCGTCCGCGCCTTCCTCCCGCCCGTCCCGTGTGACGTGCGGCTCAAAGAGGGGGTTCCCCTGCCCGTCCGTTTCAATCCGGTTGTTGGGCAGGATTTTTTCCACCAGCGCAATCTCATATGTCACCGAACGCCCGTCCCGCCGCGCCGTGAGGGAGTCCAGTTCGGAGATGTCCGCCCGCGCGGGCGTCCGGGACAGCACGCCCTCCAGCGCCAGGTCGCGCAGGAAGCCCATCGAGGCGAGGCTGGCCTGGTAGATTTTGCCGTCATGGCGGACATACAGGCCGATGTTGCCGATGCCGCCGCCCAGGGCGAACCGGACCGTCTGTTCGGGCACCTGCGTCTCGCCCTCCGGGTTGCCGTCCCGGTCATACCGCGTGATGACGCTCTTGGCCAGGTGAAAGTAAACGGCGCGGCCGTCCGGTGAAAAGCCGAAGCGCTCCAGGCTTTCCCCGTCCGCCTCCCCGGCGTACACGGCCAGGCGCATGCCGGCGATGCCGTCCAGCAGCCGCTGCGCCGCCGCTTCCTCCGCCGGGTAGTCAAACGGCGCGGACAGCCGCCATCCGGAGCCGGCGCGCTCCAGGGTGAAGCCGCCGCCGCCCGTGAACTCCGC